>JAWXUN010000082.1:0-7482 GCA_044426425.1 Clostridia bacterium
TCATTTTTTAATATTTTTTAATTTTTAAAAAGTTAGTTTTTGCTAACTTATACCCAATATAAAAAGTTAGCAAGAGCTAACCCTTAATCAATATAAAAGTTAGCTCTTGCTAACCATTTAAAAGTATATCATGTTTTTTATAAACTGTCAATACCTTTTTTCAAAAAAGTGAAATAAATAGTATAAATTTTGTAGTCCTACTGCGGAACGACGAGTGCATCGTTCCGCAGTAGGACTACAATTTATTAATTTTATTTATTGAGTTTTGAAAGTAATTCTTCAAACTTTTTCAAATCTTCATCGCTTAAATTCTCAAAAAGCTTTTCAGAACAAGCAGTGGTCTGCTCATCTATTTTTTTAGCCAATGCCATACCTTTTTCCGTAAGACTAATAATATTTTCGTTATACACTTCGCCTTTTTCACGAACTATCAACTCTTTATTTTCAAGTTTTTTGATAACATCAGAAACACCTTGTGCTGTTATGCTCATGCGTTTTGATATTGTGCGTTGATTTATATTTTTTTCTTCGAGGAGTACTAAAAGAATATTTTTAGCTGATGGCGGTATTCTTAAATCTTCTTTTCCAATTTTTTTCTCTCCACGTTCTTTGTGATGTCCATATTTTTTATGCGGATTAATGGAATGATTTATGCTTAAAAGTTCCATTAGTAGTTGTTTTTTTGTCATAATACTCTCCTTAATCTAATTTTTCAGCACCAGTATAAAGGCTAAAATACTTGCCTTTTAATGCTAACAATTCTTCGTGAGTTCCACTTTCGATAATTTTTCCTAAATCTAATACTATTATTTTATCAGAATTTCGCACAGTTGACAACCTATGAGCGATAACAAATGTTGTTCTTTGTGACATAAGCCTGTCAAGTGCCTGTTCTATATTCCTTTCGGTTCTGGTATCAACCGAACTAGTGGCTTCGTCAAGCACTAAAATTGGAGCTTTAGAAATCGCCGCTCTTGCTATGTTTAATAGCTGACGCTGTCCACCACTCAAATTTGCACCGTCGCCTTTCAAAATAGTTTGGTATCCATTTTCAAGCTTTCTAATAAAACTATCTGCATTTGCAGTCTTGCAAGCTTCTATAACTTCTTCGTCACTTGCATCAAGTCTGCCGTAACGAACATTTTCCATAATCGAACCTGTGAAAAGATGAGTGTCTTGCAAAACTGTGGCTATATTTTGCCTTAAATAATTTTTATCCATATCCATAATATCGGTATCGTCTATTTTTATAGTACCACTTTGAATGTCATAAAATCGGTTAAGTAGGTTTGTAACGGTAGTTTTTCCAGCACCAGTTGAGCCGACAAAAGCAACTTTTTGTGATTTTTTTGCTGTAATATTTATTTCTTTAAGGACTTTTTGACCTTTTAAATATCCAAAACTTACATTTTCAAAACTAACTTCTCCCAAAATCTCTGGCTTTTTATCGCCTGTTTCTTTTTCTTCTTCATAATTCATAACTTCAAAAACTCTCTCTGCACCAGCCAAAGCCGAATAAATAGAGTTAATTTGCATAAAAATTTCATTTACAGGGCGAGAAAAACTCTTAGAGTATCCTAAAAATATAATAAATCCGCCTATGTCAAATCTTCCAGTTGCACACAAAATGCCACCGATACAAGCTGTGATTACATACGAAGCTTGAGCCAAAAAGCCCATCAAAGGTCCCATTATTCCACCTAAAAACTGTGCGTTAAAAGATTTATCTCGTTGGATATCATTGAGTTCTCTAAAATCAGCTATACATTCTTCTTCGTGATTAAAAACTTTAATTACTTTTTGACCGTCAATTCTCTCTTCAACATAGCCGTTAAGTTGCCCAATACTAGCTTGTTGCCCTTTGTAAAAACTCATAGATTTTTTTGAAATAAACTTGGTTAAACTAGAGCATAAAGGAGCAATTAACAATGTCAAAACAGCTAAAATCCAGTTTGTATAAAGCATAATTGCAACCGTTGTGGCAAGAGTAAAAACCCCAGTCACAAGGCTTATTGCTGTGCTTGATAGCATTTGGTTGACTATGTCAACATCGTTGGTAAACCTACTCATCAAGTCGCCATTTTTGTTTTTATCAAAAAATTTAATCGGTAATTTTTGCATTGCGTTATATAAATCTTCTCTTAATTTCGCAAGTGAATTTTGGGCAACAGACAGCATTAAGCGTGACTGCAAGTAATTGCAAAAAACAGAAACAAAATAAACTATTAGCATTAAAACAAGGTAATACACAAGTTGTGCCGAACCTGCATTGTCTACTAAATCATTGGTAATAGGACGAATTAGATAAGAGGCTAAAATAGAAAAAGCAGAACTTATCAGTGCAAAAATTAGTGCCAAAATCATTTTTAGTTTGTGATTTGCTAAATAAGTTATAAGCCTTTTTATTGTATCTATACTATTTTTTGGTTTAACTTTTTCTTGAAATCTTCCCTTGCCTGGACCTCCAGGGCCACCTTTTCCGCCCATTCTCATTGAAGGCATATTTTCTCTTGTAAAATCTCTTTTTTCGCTCATCTTTTCGCCCCCTGTTCACTGTGCATTTGTGAATTGCAAATTTCTTTATATATTTTTGAATTTTCCAACAAGTCCTCATGCGTTCCAATGTCGGCAATCGTACCATTGTCCATTACAACGATAAAATCGCAGTTTATAACAGAAGAAATTCGCTGTGCAATTATAATTTTTGTTACGTCTTTTAAATTGTTTGTTAAGTGATTTGTGATTTTTCTTTCAGTAGCAGTGTCAACGGCACTTGTGGAGTCGTCTAATATTAAAATTTTTGTGTTTTTCGCAAGAGCTCTTGCTATGCAAAGCCTTTGTTTTTGCCCACCTGACAAATTAAGACCACCTTGGTGCAAATTTGTGTCGTAACCGTCAGTCATGTTATTTATAAATTCGTCAGAAGCCGAAAATTTAGCTACTTCGTCTATTTCGTCCTCACTTGCGTTTTTGTTGCCCCAACGAATATTTTCTTTTACAGTACCAGAAAAAAGAATGTTATTTTGAAGTACAACAGCCACACCTTCCCGCAGATTTTTAAGAGAATAATTTTTGATATTATCTCCGTCAACATTAATCTCGCCACTGTTTACATCATAAAGGCGAGAAATTAAATGCACCAGCGTGGTTTTGCCACAACCGGTAGAGCCAACTATTCCAACACATTCGCCAGATTTAATATGTAAATTAATTCCACTTAAAACATTGTCTAAAGAATTTTGGTAGTATTTAAAATTCACATTTTTAAATTCAATATCGCCAGACATAACTTTTTTATCACTAGCATTTTCGTCTGAAATATCTATTTTTTCTTCTAAAACCGCAAGAACTCTTCGTTGACTAACCATAGACCTTGAACTTTGAAGAAAAACTTTTGCTATCATATTAACCGACATCAAAATCTGTGCTAGATAAGTAATAAGTGCACTGATGTTTCCGATTTCTAGTTCCCCATTTCCCAAAAGTTTACTGCCAAACCATAATATAGCGACAGTTGAAAAGTTAACAACTAAAGTCATTATAGGCATTTGAGTAATACTTACTTTATATGCAGAAACGCCCGTGTCTTTTAAATCATCGTTAACATTTTTAAACTTTTTCTTCTCAAAATTCTCTCTAGTAAAAGCTTTGATTACCCTAACATTAACAAGCCCCTCTTGTATAGATGTGTTTAAAGCATCAATTTTGTCTTGTAATTTCGCAAACCTTGGGTAAGAAATATAGATAACAACAATAACAATCAAGGCTAAAACTGGAGTTAAAACAAGAAATATAATAGATATTTTTGGACTTATGCTATAAGCCATAATTATCGCACCAATCAACATACCAGGTGCTCTGAACACCATTCTCAAAGACATTACAACAATTTGCCCAATTTGAGTTATGTCGTTTGTTAGCCTTGTAATTAACGAGCCTGTGCTGAATTTATCTATATTATTAAAAGAAAAACTTTGTATTTTCACAAAAACTTCGTCCCTTAAATCGTGACAAAAATTAACTGATGCCTTTGTAGCTGAATATGTCGAACCTATTCCGCACAAAACTGCAAACAGAGCAAAAAGTAGCATTTCTATACTGCTAAAAATAATAGCCGAAACCTCTGCATTTTCACTGCTCAAGTTTATTATCTGTGCAGACAGACTAGGAATTTTAACATCGCAATAAACTTCTAAAAGCATAAAAACTGGTGCTAAAAGAAAATACGCAAGGTAAGGTTTTACGTGTTTTAAATAGATTTTCATTGTTTCTCCTTAGTATCAATAGTTTTATAGTGTATAAAGAACTTGATACTAAGGATAACACATTTCTCTTTCAGTGTCAAGAACTTTATACTGAATATAAAAAAACCGCCCCAAAAAATTCAAACTTTTTGAGGTCGGTACATATCGTTTTAAAACTTCTTATCAATATTACTTTTTCTGAATTTTTATATCTTTGTCTAATACATTACTCTAGTCAATATCTTCTATATTTACTTTTAATTCTAGCATTGTTTTTCTATTTTTAATTTAAAACTCATGAAAACTCAAGCCAAAAATTGTAACTATCTATATCTTTTGGGATAAAATCAGTTCCGTTTTTGCACCATGAACAGATAAGAGCGATGTATTCCTTAAACTCTTGTTCAGAAACGCTTTTTTCATAAGCTTCTACTAAGCCCAACATATCTTTTTTTGCGTTGCCGTGGCCATTCATCGCAGCTTTTCCGAACCAATATAATGCAATCAAATCGTTTTTAATAACTCCAAGTCCTTTGTTGTACATATATCCTAAAGTGTATTGAGCTGATAAATCGTTTGAATAATACGCAATCTCTCTTACGATTAAAAAAGACTTTTTACTTTCTCCTTTATTTGTATAATGCGTAAATAAAGTTGTCAATTCTTTTATGGCACAGTCTATTTTATTTTTTTCAGGATATACTTTTTCTGCGAAAATAATCATCCCGTTCCATAGTTCACCTTCGCTGTATGAGTTTAGAAGTTTATTCAAATAATCTAAAGTACTTTTAGTCAAAAGCTTATCGGCATATTCTTCACCCTGTGTATTAGCTAATTTAAAATAAATCGCAGACTGTAAAAAATCTACATCTGTACCTCTACCCATAGCATAAAAAACACCTAGTTGATAATTAGAATATGAGTCATTAAAACGTTTTGACAATTCTTCATAAATATCAAAAGCTAATTTGTAATTACCTTTTTGCGTTGCAACTTCAGCTAATAAATATTTAGACTCAACAAACTCTTTTTCATTAATTTTTTTAAAATTTGACATAAACTATTCTCCTATATGTTTTATTGATTTTTCTAAAAACAAGATGGATTTTTTGTATTTTTCACTTCTAATTTTATCTTTATCTGTCACAATATCTAGCCTAGATAAATCACTATTATGTTTTAAATCGGCTAATTTCACCTTTGATGGTAGAGGATTTTTAGATATTTCATATACATAATCCTCATAAACGACATCATCATTATGAGTTAATAAAGAAATAACTGCAACTAATATTCTCATATCTCGCTTAAATTTAATTCTTACCATTTAAGCATCTCATTTGCTTTGTATTTAATATCCTCTATTTCCATTTTCAACTGCCTGAGCAATTGAACTCATAGAAGCGTCTATTTCTTCTTGCGTCATGTATGGAACGCTAGTGTTATCACCAATAATCCCCATAAATGACAATACCGATGTGCCACTATCTTTATCAACGTCAAAAACAATTACAGTTATGCATACTTCATCTTCTATAATAGATTTGCCTTCAAATTTAACTTCATAATCATCACCATCTTCTTTAGCAAGCCATGTTGTACTATAGAAATACGAATCCAATACTGCTCCCATTTTTTGGTTATTACCAACAGTTGAGCTTCTGACTATGTACTCAACTTCATACGCCGTTTTTTCGGATTGGTTATCAATATAATTTGTAACTCCAAAAACACCAACAACAACTAAAACCACAACTAATAAAACCTTTTTCATAATTTTCCTCCTAAATTTGTTTACTTTGTATTTGTTGTCTTTATTTTACACCATTCCGCAAATTTTGCAACAAATTCACCATATTCGGCATTTTTGGGGGTAAAAGTGGTTAAAATTGGCTTGTTTCACTTTCTATAATTGCATTTGCCACTATAACTTCCAGCGAATTTACTATAGCACCAGCCTTGAAGAAAAACTCGATTACTGGATTATATCCATCTATAAATTTTATAACTACTCGTTTTTTTAGAAATTTTGATAACATTGCATTACAACATATATCCACCACAACTCTATCTGTATTTACAGAAGTCGAACAAATTTGAGAAATCCATAATTTTTCTGAAACAACTTGATTATTGGCAATTACCTTAAACGATGTTACTGCACCGATATACTGCTTCCTTCGCTTTATTGTTATTGTATGATAATTTCTATTGCCAGTATTAACTATTTCAGTTTCTTTTACTTTTTCCAAACAAATATTCAAATTATTTTGTGCATCCGTATATCCACCTGCTATCGCTTTTTTATACCATTCTATCGCTTTATTATAATCTTGTGGCACTCCTTGACCATTATGGTAACAAACACCTAAATTATACTGTGCCATAAAATATCCTTGTGCTGCTGATTTTTCATACCATTTAAAAGCTTCATCTTCATTTTTTACTGTTCCTTGACCTCGAACATAACAATCAGCTAAATTATTTTGTGCTACAGAATACCCTAGTTCTGCTGATTTTTTATACCATTTGAACGCTTCATCTAAATTTTTCGCTATTGCTTTGCCATTTACATAGCAAACGCCTAGCATATTCAGTGCTTCAGCACATCCCTGTTCTGCTGAAAGTTTACACAGCTTAAAGGCTTCATTATAATTAATAGCTTTTCCATTTCTTCCAAAATAGAAATCACAGCCCTTATTAAATAATTTTTCTGGAGTTTCTTTATTTTCTGCTTTTAACTTGTCTTTTAAACAAACATCCAAATTATTTTGTGCATTCGTATATCCACCTGCTATCGCTTTTCTATACCATTCTATCGCTCTATTATAATTTTGGGGTATACAATAACCCTTGTGATAAAAAACACCTAAATTATATTGTGCCGTTGCATGTCCTTGTTCTGCTGATTTTTTATACCATTTAAATGCTTCGTTTTGATTTTTTTCTACTGCTTGACCATTTTTATAACAACCACCTAATTTATACTGTGCAATAGCATGTCCTTGCTCTGCTGATTTTTTATACCATTTAAATGATTCGCTTAGATTTCCTTCTACTCCTCTGTCATATTCATAGCAAATACCTAAATAATACTGTGCAAAAGCGTTTTCTTGTTCTGCTGAACGTTTAAACCATTTAAAAGCTTCATTATAATTAATAGCTTTTCCATTTCTTCCAAAATAGAAATCACAGCCTTTTTCAAATAATTCTTCTGGAGTTTCTTTATTTTGTTGTT
>JAWXUN010000001.1:0-36416 GCA_044426425.1 Clostridia bacterium
GAAATGGGCGAAACACTTGGCGACAAAGCTCCAAAAATCTTCAATGTTAACTGGTTCAGACTAGACGAAAACGGCAACTTTATGTGGCCTGGATTTGGCGACAACATGAGAGTTCTTGAGTGGATCATGAACAGATGTGAAGGTACAGTAGACGCTAAAGAAACAGCTATAGGTTATGTTCCAAATGCAGACGATATCAACCTTGACGGTCTATCAGACTTTACAAAAGCTGACCTAGAGAAAATCCTTGCAGTTGATAATGTTAAATGGGCTAAAGAAGCTGCTGGAGCAGAAGAATTCTACACAAAATTCGGCGACAGACTACCAGCTGAACTTCGTGCAGAGTTAGATGCACTTAAAGCAAGAGTTCAATAATTTTATCTAAATAATTTCAGCCACTCTTATTTTTAGAGTGGCTGTTTTTTTATAAAACTACAAAAGAATTATCAAAAAAAACCTTGACAACAAATCAAAAAAGTGGTAAAATATACAAGTTGTTAATATACAACTGCGGCAGTGCTGGAATGGCAGACAGGCACGTTTGAGGGGCGTGTGTCTACGACGTATGGGTTCAAGTCCCATTTGCCGCACCAAAGTAGGTGTTTTTATAGGATTTAAGTATTCTGTAAGAACACTTACTTTTTTTATGTTTATTGAGTAGCTTAGGCTACTCTTTTTGTTTTTGCTAATTTCTTCTAGTCGGTATCGTATTTCAAAACAACACCTTGTCTTGTAGGTATTTTAATGTTTGGAATGTCGATTGGAATATCTTTCGGAATGTCTATCACATCAACACAATTATAGTGAATAGTTATTTTTTGCTTTTTAATAGCATTTATTTTTTCAGCTTTGAATACTTCGATTTTTTCAATCAAATCATTTAGCATTCTTGTGTTTAGTTTTTTTACTCGTGTATATTTCCGCACGGCTTTCAAAAAATCATCTGTTGTAGTTGATTGGTTTTCTATCTTTTTCATTTCCTTTTTCAAAAAAGAAATTTTCTCTTTTAGTTCTGCCTGTTCTTCTTCATATTTTGTAGACATTTTCTTAAAACGCTCGTCAGAAATTTTACCCTCTACATTATCTTCGTAAATTCGCTCAAATAGTACATCAAGTTGATTATATCTAGCCATAAGCTTTCTTAAGTCTTTTTCTTGCAAATCTAATTTAGATTGATTAGCGTTTGCGGTATAACCCATAACCGCCTTTGTAAAAATATCTTCGTATTTTGTAGAATACTTTAATAATCTTTTTATTTCAGCAAATACAATTTGCTCTAAAAAGTCTACTCTTATGTAGTGTGTATCATTGCAAGTTCCACGATTTCCTTTATAGTTTGAACAACTAAAATATTTTATATCGTGATTACCTTGATTGAAATGATAGTGTAAATTGTGCCCACAATCGCCACAAACTAGCAAACCAGAAAACATATTTTTTTCGCCATCTGCGGTTGGTTTGTTTCTTGTGCCTTTTTTGGTTTGGACTTTTTCAAAGATTTCTCGTGAAATAATAGGCTCGTGAACATTTTTAAATATCATCATATTTTCTACATCGTTATCGTATCTTTTCTTATTCTTGTATGATTTAGTATAAGTCTTGAAATTAATAACATCACCACAATATTCTTGAATGTTTAACATTTTAATTATTGTAGATGTATTCCAAAACCAAGGCTCATTTTTTGGTTGTGTTTTACGTGGTACAACTAAACCACGGTCTAACCAGTAAAAATATGGTGACAAGATTTTTTCGTTTGTTAGTTCTCCTGCTATTTGTGTTGTACCCATTCCATCTAAATACATGGAGTATATTTTTCTAACTATGTTAGACGAATATTCATCTACTATCCATGATTTAGGATTTTCGGGGTTTTTTATATAGCCATAAGGCGGTTTGCCCATAGGCTCACCAGAAGTGCCTTTGATTTTGTTGCTTATCCGTCGTTTTTTGCTAATATCTTTTGCATACCACTCGTTGAACAAGTTGCGAATTGGTGTTAGTTCATTTTCACCCTCATCAGTATCAATATTATCAGATACTGCAATTAGCCGTATATCATTTTCGGGAAAAAATTCCTCTGTCAATCTGCCAACTTCAATATAGTTCCGCCCAAGCCGTGACATATCTTTTACAAGAACTGCCGAAGCTTTTTTGTTTTCTATTTCATTCAACATTTTTTGTAGTCCTGTTCGTTTCATTGTCACACCAGATACTCCGTCATCTATGAATGGGACTATATTTGTGTATCCTTTTGATTTTGCAACTGAGGTCAATAACTTTTTTTGATTACTTATACTGTAACTTTCACCATCTAGGTTATCATCTCTTGAAAGTCTAAGATATATGAAAGCTGTGTTTTCTGTCTTTTTCATTGTTACTCCTTTCTTTTTAAGACAGTTAGCAAGCGTTATATATATTATAACGCTTGCTCTTGTCTTTGTCATGTTTCTAAAAGTGACTTTTCAATGTCGCTTTTTAACATTGTTAAGATTATTTCACTTAAACTTGGTTTTTCTAAGTGAAATTTAGGTGTAACAATAAATTCAGTATCGAAAAAAAGTATTTTTCCTCGTCTAAATCAATTTGTTTAATACTATTTTGTAAAAGTGGTTTTGCTTTAGCATTTTGAATGGAAACGCACCTCCACTTTGATTTTTTTTAGGCTTTTATATCGAGTGTTTTTAGCTAAACATCATAATTACAAATTTTGTAATTCCGTCTATTTTAATCGGCTTGACGGCTTAACGTGGGAGAAGTATCATTATACCTTGTGCTTTTCATCGCTCGAGTTTGCTAAACTCTCTCTAATATTATCCATTTACTCGCTCTACCCTTGGAATATGTATATCCCTTTGAAATCATCGCTAATTAATCTTTTGTTTCAGACTAACAGGGTTCTCTTGGCGAATGCTTATTAAGCAGCTTGCACTTTTTGTGCACACAAGGAATGTCCTCGATATTTGTATTCAATTTTCAATGTTCTGTTCTTGGAAATATTAAATTTCCTGCTTCTATTTTCTCATATTTTAGAAAAATTTCAAGTAGTAAAAATAAATTTAATATTTTGTTAATAATTTGAGATTTTTGAAAAACTAAATATTTTCTTCTTTTTCACGATAAAAAACAGGCAAACAAGGTCTTTTTCTGTGTTCTAGTGACATACTCCCACCACCTACGCAAAAGCTTAGAGGTGGGGGCTTCTTGTTCGAATAAATAAAATGCATAACAATCACGAAACATTGCAAAATGTATACATTTTGCAAATTCTTCGTCTGTAACAGGCTTTCCCATTTTTTCACAACAACGTGCAGTAAAATAATTTTGCCTTGACGCTTCTCCTAAGCTACCATGATATACTCCGCCACGTTCTAACCACTGGTCTTTAGTCATAACCAGTGGCTTTGACATTCTAAACTCTTTTGCTTCGGTTCTTTCTCTAATAATTGCTGACATTTGAAAATTCCTCCTAAATTAATATAATTCTATTGACAAATATATTATCTGTTGAAGTATTTGTTTGAAAAGTTAGGCTTTGCAAGCGATTTTCTTGTTCGCCTATCCCTGCTATTTCTTTACCCTTATAAAATATTGTATCAACAATGGTTGCGTTAGCGTGAGCAGTAAATTCATTTTGACTATAAAGAGAAATCTGAGAATTATTATATGCTTCTATTGTTGCTTGTTCGTTTCCGATTACATGAGAATTATCGTATGCTTTTACTTTTGAGTTAGAGTAAGCCTCAACAAAGGCGTTATTATATGCTTCGATTTTTGTGTTTTTTTGTGTTACTACATGAGAATTATCGTACGCTTTTACCTTTTGAACATCAACAACTACGGCATAATACTTTTCATTGATTATTACTGTCGCTTGTGAAAAATTTTCTACGAATGATGGTGCTGAATGTTCTCCAAATTGAATTAATAATTCTCCTGTATAGTTTTTGTCCATGTAATCTAATTCGTTTTGATTTTTAATAATTAATTTTGTCATTGCATTGTACCTCTTTCTTAAATTTTCTAACTCTTTGCTTTTTTAAATTACTATAACTCTTTTGGTAGTTTAGGTATTGGTCGCCAGTAAGTGACTGTTGGATTTTCCCATTCTAAATAACCATCAATTTCCCATTCTTTGAAATTTTCATCATAGAAAGCTATACAAGTGGCATTTTCAAATATCATATTTTCAAAAGGACTCCCACTAACTAACACTAATACACATTTTTTTCCTTTTGGTAACCTATCCTTAACACTTACCCAATTATTTTGTTCCTGTTCTTCACGTTCTTGTTTTAATTTTTTCATTGTTAGTACCTCTTTCTTAAATTTTCTTAATAATACAACAAAAGCGTAATAAAGTCGAGGTTGTCGATTTTATACGCTTTTGTTTTATTTTACAAGTCACTAATTTTTTTAATTTCTAATATATTATTTGCATTACCAGTAAGACTGCATAACCAGTCTAATGATATATTACATTTTTTTGCAATATTAATCATTCCCTCGGTAGTGGGCAAATTTTTATTGTTTTCATACATAGAAAGAGAAGGCTGTGGCACACCCAAAAATTCAGCAAATTCTGTCTGTGTATAGCCTAGATTTTTACGAGTTATTTGTAATCGTCCTCCAATTGACATAAGTTCACCACTATTTATTATCATTTCAGCTTTTTGGGGCAGGTTCGGTATTGGTTGCCAGTATGTGACTTTTACGCTTACCCAATTATTTTGTTCCTGTTCTTCACTTTCTTGTTTCTCTTGAAGTGCTTTAAAAACACTCTCTAGCAATTCGTAATCTGAACTATTCATATCACAGCCTGTTTGTAAATCTGCTATATAACGCATTGCTTGATTTAATTTTTCCATTGTTAGTACCTCTTTCTTAAATTTTCTTTCACAGATTTGAATATAAAATATTTTCATCTTCTCCATAATTTACAAAACATAAGATTAATTCTTCTAAAGTTGATGAATTGCTTGCACGGACTGGAGTATTAAGTTCTTCGCTTGTTAGTGAATTTAATATTTCGTCTAATTCTTTGCTGATTTTTTCACGGCTAAGTTTTAATTTTGTAAGTTTTTTGAAAATACGGGTGTTTCTTTTAGCAATTTCTTTTAAATATTTTGGTGTAGAAACTTGCATTTCAAGTAAGTAATCTAAACAAATACTATGCTGTTCGCCATTGGCAACTATAACTAAAACCTCAACTTCTGAATTTGACCAATAACCAATTAATTTACATTTTACAAAATTATCAGTACCAACTATATGATAAAAAAGTTGCTTCGGTATATTTGAAGTTTTAGGACTTAAATCTTTTTTGATTGAAAATTCTAAAACTTCATTTTGAGTTTCAAAATAAGTCATATTTACATCTTCATTCATTTACAAATACCTCTTTCTTTTTTACGTATCTGTTTCAACTATGTATAACATTAAAAGGTCATCTAAATAATCTTCAATTACACAATTTTTACAAATTAATTTACCATCAAACTTATATCCATAACAATCCAACCACTCACCACATTTTTCACAATAAACCTTTTTTAGATTAACTAATAATGAAATATTTATTTGAAAAATATTTGATAATTTTTGCAATTGCTCTAATTTTGGATTTCTGTCACCTGCTTCATATTTGCGTATTGAAATTTCACTTATTTCAGAAATTTCAGCTAACTTTTTTTGAGTTAAATTGTTTTGAGTTCTAAAAAACTTTATTTTTTCGCCAATTGTCATTATTAAACCTCTTCTTCTTCAATAGTATTGTTACTGCCACACCACATACAAAATTTAGGATACTCACCATTGGTATCTGCGTTATAAGGCATTGACCTGCAACAATTACAACAAGTTACTTCATTTAACTGTTTTGAAACGTGCCATTTGGCTTGTTTATATTTATAGACATTTATATCGGATAATATTTTATTGTTATTTTGTAAAGTTATTCCATAGTCATCTAATAACTTTACTCGAATTTCCTCTAATGATTTCCCACCCATATTTCGGACTTTTTCTAGTCCATCTAAGCCTGTATCTCGAATATCTTGAATTGTGTAAATACCGCTTCTAACTAAAAGATTATAGGTTCGTACTGAAAAATTTAATTTTTCGACTGGTGTGCTTGTTGGCTTAGAAAGCTTTTTTTCAGAACTCTCGATATTAATAAAATCTTTTAGCATATTTTCTCTATTTTTGAGTTGCAGAGTTAAATGCTCGTTGTAAATTGTTTCTTTTTCAAGTTGTTCTTCAAGAAATTTTATTTTCTGTTCAAAATTTTCTTTTGCATACACTGTAAGTCCTTTTAATAATTTGTTGGCTCTATTCGTCCATCTCAATTTACGCAATGCTTTAGCTTCGACCTGCCTAATTCTCTCCCTTGTAATTTCATATAATTTTCCAGTTTCGACAAGACTTAAGTTTTCAACATAACGTCTATCTAAAACTTCTTGTTCACGTTCTGTAAGTTCCATTAGAACAACTGCAAGTGTTTCTTCTGCATCTGCTGGCATTTCTATAAGTCTGCCAAAAATGGCAACATATAAATTTTCGGGATATGCTAATTCTTCTGTGTTATAATTTTTAATCATTTTATTTCCTTTCTAATTTAGCAATTAAATCATTTTTATCAATTGTTGGTGTTGCTAATAAAAATATTTTCAAAAGTTCACAAAACATCTTTGCGGTTTCTTTTACTGCGTTTTCTGCATTTTGTTCATTTTCTACATTTAGTATGCAACGGTTTAAGATTTCTATTGCATTATCTAAATCAATATATTTACTCATTTTTCACCTTCAATTTTTTTGTATGCGGATTGGTAGTTTTCATTGACTCCATCATAGAAAAAATTTGCGTTAGAGTATCTTCATCAAACTTTGATTTTTTGTTTTCTGTAACATTATCATTGCTGAATAAGTTATGTTTGTTTAGAAAAGCAATATAAAATAATTTCAATTCGCTTTGGTATAAGTCTGAATAAAAATCATAGAGCATTTCAATTTCTAAAGCCTGTTCAGATGTACATTCAACAAATAAATTTGTGGGTAATCGTCTGCCTGTTAAATTGTTTTTTGAAAAAAATATTTTACAGGTTGAATTAACAACCATAAAAGCAATTTGAGCAAACAATTTCTTATCATCTTTACTCTTTAATTTAAATTGAAAATTCTTAAGTTTATTTTTATTCAAATCTTCAATTTTTAAATTATGTTTTTCTAAAAGCTTTTCAAAAATTTGTTTTGCATTTTCACGTTCACCTCCTATACCTTGTTCTGAAAGTTTCTGTAATTTTAGTAATCGTTCGATTGTTTTTTCACTGTTCATTTTTACTCCTCTTTCTTTTTTCTTTATAATACAATAATTATTTTTTTTAGTCGAGGATGTCGATTTTAAAAATATATTTCTCTTATTGTTTTTCCGTCAGTGCGTGGAATATAATTTAAAAAATTTTTGCATGAACGATAAATAATTTTGTTGTTACACCACCTTTGCAAATCTCTTGTTATGCGTGGTGCTGTTGCCTTTCTATAAATTCTAATATCGGGTGAAAATCCTAAATATTGAATTAATTTAACTCTGTAATACTCCTGCTCAAATGTTGTATTATAATTTGTTAAAACATATACATAAGCATTTCTTGATTTTGTTTCATCATAGTTCATGCACTCTTTAAAAGTGCTGAGTCCTTTGAATATTTTTTCTTCATTTTGTAAAAAATCAAAAGCAAAGTGATACATTTTAACTTTCATTTTTTTGAAATATTCGCACACTTCTTTAGTAATAAATCTTGCATCCAAGCCTTGTGTAAAATCAATTTTTGAACCACTATCAACAAGCTGTTGAAGTAGTTCGTTGCATGAGGAGCAGGCTAATATATTAGGGTCTAGTAACACAATTTCTTTTTGTCCGTTCCAAAAGTTTTTAAGGTCAGCTACTTTGTGGCAACACCTACTTTCTTTTTCACTGACTAGACAAAAACTGCAATTGTTCGGACACCCTCTTGTTAAAAATCCGTAGGCTTTATTTTTTGTTAATTGTGGATATAAATTATAATCGGGATAGCAGTTTTCAATATCTTTTGGTAACTGGTTATCAAGTTTTTTGTTGTAGATTTCTTTGCCATTTTTTACTGAAATAGCAAAGCCAGTGCCACCTACAATAATTTCATCAGCACTTATAACTGTTTCATCTAACTGTGAATATTCGTCACCGAAAATCTTTGAAACATAAACCTTGTCATAGTGTTTCAAATGACTCATAAATTCAACATTTGCTCCTTGATTTTTCCAATATGCGGATATTTTCATTAACGCTAAGTTTGGGAAGTTTTTGCTATCGACATCGTAAAGACCTATATTCATACTGACTTTTCTCCTTGTTTTTTTCTTACGCATTTTCTAACATCTCTAAGGAGTGTTAAAAATGTGGTAACGGAATTGGCAAGCAGGGCAAGTGGGTACCCACTTACGGCTTGTTGAGGGAAATACTCCCCCAATCCCCCTTTTAAAACGATGATAAAATCATCGTGCCACGCACTATAAATAGTGCTGAAAAGTATTTGAAAATTTCATTGTTCAAAACTTTATTTGTGGAAAAAACACATCAAAATAAAAGGATTTACCTTTCATAGTTTTGATTGTTTTTTCTTCTTTCTTGCGTGGGTATTTCTTGTTTTTCCAAAATTAAATCTATATTTATTTTTGCTTTTTCTATTTCTTGCATTTGATTTTTTGCTGTCTTATATTCCGCATAGCAGGCATTTTTTTTCTGGACTAAATCGGAAAATTCCTCTCGTAAAAATCTAAGCGAAGGTAATTTTTTTACATCTAATGTATCAAAATATGCTTTTGCATTTTTGTGCAAATCTATCGCATTTGGATGCATTTCGAGATATGATTTTGAATATCCAGACTTTCGATATTCAGTATAAATATCTCGTGTTTTGAGATAATTATATATGTGATTTTGCAATAGTTTGTTATCTGTAATTTTCGTTTCTAGTGATTTAATATCACTATTAATTTTTTCAAATCTGTCGCAACACTCTTGAGATTTTTGTGTTAATTTTTCATAAGAAAGTAGATTGTTTTCTCTCAAAAAATTAACAGTTTGTGCCATTTGCTTTAGATTAAAAATCTTTGCCCATCGCTCATATCCTGCACCCTTTCCCTCGTTAATTTTTGATTGAATATCAAATAATAAATTAACAGTTTTCTTTGGTGGTGGAGCAATTAAAGTTTTTGATTTTTTGATTTTGGGATAGTCACTACTGATAATTTGCTTGATTTTTTCTTCTGAATATTCCTCGCCAAGTGAACGCAAACGGATAAACTTTTTTTGATTTTTACCTTTAAATGCTAAGTGTTTTCCACTCTTAACTTCGTAACCTGCGGACTTCATAAGATATATAAATGTAGTAAAATCTTTTGGATTTTGCTCTAAAACATCATCAATAATTTGTTTGAGTTTTTGAGAGTGCGACATAGTTTTATTTTTATATAAACTAGATTTTTTAGTTTTGTTGTCCGCTGTTTTTTCTATTATTGATAGATTATTTTCTAAGCATATCCTATCAGATATTTTTGCTAATGCCTTGCCACTTCTTATAAAATTTCTGAATTTTCTTTCGCCATTTATTGTTGTCGAATTGAAAACAATGTGATTATGTATGTGTGCTTTATCGGTGTGAGTGCTAACAACAAATGCGTGTTTTCCTTTTGTAAAACTCATTACAAGTTCATATCCAACTTGATTAGCAAGTTCGGGTGTTATCTCGTTTGGTTTAAAAGATTGAATAATTAAATATCCAATAACATCATTTTTTTGTTCACGACCTGTCATGTAATCATACTTTTTTTTAGACATCATAAATTCAATATCGGCAGTTTTTGGGTCACAATTAAATGATGAAACATACTTACCTTCGTTTGTTTTTTCATCATTAATTGTATAATCAATGCGATTAGAAAGACACTGATTTATAGATTTTCCTTTGTTTTTGCGTAACGATATAAGTGTTGTTCTTGCCACTAAAGACCTCCTTTAAACAAAAAAAGCAAAGCAAAGAACTGAAAATTTAAAATAAAAAATTCAGCCTTTACCTTGCCTTAAGTTTAACTATATTAAAATAATTATAAATTGTAAATGCAATATTGAGGGATAGAAAAATTTCACTTTTCTATCTAACAAATCTGTATTGATATAAAAATTTTCTGAATAACCTGCAAAAAGCAAGTTATCTTTTCCTTGTTTTTTATTATATATTTTCATGTCACCACGCAAAATATTAATAAGTTTTTTTAATTTCATTCTTTGTCCCACCTCTCATAAATACCTTAATTTAATTTTATCAAAAATTAAAAATTAAGTCTATGATGTCATGTTGAAAGTAATTTTTTTAAAATATTTGCAGAGTTATCACGAATTTCCTCATAACTTTTTTTGATTTCGTCAATATCATCAATGTAAATATTACCAGTTTGATGTAGCTTTTTTACAAGTTGATTTAG
The DNA here is from genome assembly GCA_044426425.1 of Clostridia bacterium. GTDB lineage: Bacteria > Bacillota > Clostridia > Oscillospirales > Acutalibacteraceae > SIG603. Next base: position 10,519 of record JAWXUN010000001.1, read on the forward strand.
ACTATTGTTAGTAGCTCTAAGAGTCTTTAACATTAAATCAATTGATTTTAAATCCAGTTGAAGAAGATAACCATTTAATGCCATTTTTCGCAAATACAATCCCATGTTTGTTATACCGCAATATTTCATATTTTCCTGTATTTGCTTATTTTCTTTCTCGTTCACTCTGAATTTTTTTTGAATGTTTCTTTCTCTTTTTTTCATCGCTCAACCTCATTAGATAAACTTTTTTTAGGCTCTTGTTGTGTTTTTTGCTGTGGGTTTTCGGCTTTAGACTCTAAACTCATTTCTGTTTCAAGTTTTTCTAATTGCTTAACTTTCTCACTTAAAATATCTTCTTTTGTAAACGGTTTACTCAATTCACTTTTAGCTGTTTCAAGCTGATTTTCAACATTTTCAAGCATATTTTTATTGTGAAATATTTTGATTTCGACTCTATCAAGTTCGTTATCAATTCTCAAAATATTACCTCTTGGGTCATCACCTAGTGTAATATGGTGACTGATTTCGCCTTTTAGTCTAAGATTATATTCATTAGAAAAAGTGTTGTAATGTAAAAACATATCCATTCCACGATAAGTTCCTAATTGCATTTCTTGTGCGTCTAGCAATGATTTACACTTTGTAATTAATGCAAGTCCTGCAATTTCTTTATCTTTATAGACAATATTATCTATTGTCATATTGTTAAAAAAGTTCTCTTTTATAGGATATTTTTCTTTAAGCATTAGCATATCTTTTTCCAAGCCTGCAATTGCAATTTTGTAATTGTTTATATCTTCTGGGAATTTTTTTGTGATATTATCTTCAAGACGATAATGGATATTTTTATAATCTGCTTTTTCTATTTTTAATTTAGAAATTTCAAGCGACAAGTCCATTGCAAGTTTTAAGTTTGGGTCACCTGCACAAAGAGCCTTTACCTCTGCACAGCTTAAAGCAAACTCGTCTAAATCATCACAAGAACGAACAGGCGATTTTGAGGTCATAATTTGACTTATGAATTTTTGTTTTTTCTCTAGTGTTTGCCATAAATAAGCATCAAAAGTACCATCTGTTACATATCTAAAGATATGTGCTTCCTTGTTCATATTTCCTTGTCGTTCGATACGTCCACTACGTTGTCGCAAATCCCCTGGTCGCCATGGAGCGTCAAGGTCATGCATTGCGACAAGTCTGTCTTGTACATTCATGCCTGCACCACATTTTGAGGTGCTACCAATCATAACTCTAACAGAACCAGTACGCATTTTTTCAAAAAGTTTTTGTTTTTGAACCTCTGTTTTTGCTTCATGTATAAATGCAATTTCTTCTCGTGGAACACCTCTTGAAACAAGTTTTTCACGGATATCGTCATACACACAAAATTCTTTTGAATTTGCTTTTGCTTTTGGTGTAGACATATCACAAAAAATCAACTGTGTTAATTTTTCAGCTTTGTTATCTTCCCAAATCTTGAAAACATTATTAATACAAGCATTTACCTTGCTGTTTGGGTCATCTGGCAACATAGTGTTAAATAATCGTTGGTCTAAGCCTATCTTTCGTCCGTCTGATGTTATTTTTAGCATATTGTCAGCACTTGGGTCAACTTTTCTATTATGAACATCGGTGGAACGCTGGCTAAGGCTTTGTATCATTTCTTTTTGAATTTCTGTCGGCTGTGTAACCACATTTGTGTATGTCATAGTTGGAGTTGGTAAATCTAGTTGGTCTGCTGTTTTGATGTCAGCAACTTCCTTAAACATATTCATAAGTTCTGGAAGATTGAAAAATTTTGAAAAACGTGTCCTTAGTCTAAAACCTGTTCCCTCGGGTGCTAGTTCACTTTCTGTTGATGTTGTTGCAAAAGTACTTGCCCACGAGTCAAAATGCATTAAATTTTGTCTTTTTACTGTGGCATATTGTAAATATCTTTGCATTACATACAACTCTGACATTGAGTTCATTACAGGTGTACCAGTTGCAAATACTACACCTTTACCACCTGTAATCTCGTCTAAATAGCGACACTTTAAAAGCATATCCGCTGATTTTTGGCTTTCAGTAGTACTGAGTCCTGCAATATTACGCATTTTTGTAAATACAAAACCATTTTTATATGCGTGTGCTTCGTCTACAACTAGCATATCAACACCAAGCTGCTCGAATGTTACTACATCATCTTTTTTGTAGTTTGCTTGCATTTTTTCAAGTCTTTCTTCAAGTTTTTTTCTAGTGCGTTCTAATTGCCTTATTGTAAATCTCTCACTATTTTTGTATTTAAGTTCATTAATACCAGTTAAAACTTCTTGAATTTGTTCATTAAGCATTCTTTCTTGTCTTTCTTGAGAAATAGGAATGCGTTCAAATTGACTATGTCCTATGATAATTGCATCATATTCACCTGTGGCAATTCTTGCACAGAATTTTTTGCGGTTTTTTGTTTCAAAATCTTTTTTTGTCGCTACTAAAATATTAGCAGACGGATATAATCGCAAAAATTCTCCTGCCATTTGTTCTGTTAAGTGGTTAGGAACTGCAATTAAGGCTTTATTACATAAACCTAAACGCTTTTTCTCCATTACACCTGCAATCATTTCAAAACTTTTACCTGCTCCAACTTCATGAGCGAGTAATGTATTGTTGCCGTAAATAATACGAGCGATTGCATTTATTTGATGTTCTTTTAATGTTATTTCTGGATTAATTCCACCAAAAGTAATATGACTACCGTCATATTCACGAGGTCTTGTTGAATTAAATTTATCGTTGTAAAGTCTTGTGAGAAATTGCCTGCGTTCTTGATTGTTCCAAATCCATTCCCTAAACTTTTCTTTAATTGCATCTTGCTTTTGCTGTGCAACTTCTGTTTCATTTCTATTAATGACTCTTTTTTCTTTGCCGTCAATATCCGTAACTGTATCATAAATTCTTGTATCACGAAGATTTAGACAATCTTCTAAAAGTCTATACGCATTTGCTCTTTCTGTACCAAAAGTCGCTGTTGCTAAAACATTATCAGAACTTATAGCATTTTTAGATGTGATATTCCACTCACCTGTTACTGGTGAAAAGTCTACATTAATACCATAACTACTATTATAACCTACTTGCAAATAATCTGGTGTTTGTAAAGTTTCATACATGAATTGTCGGATATATTTTTTATCAATCCAAGTTGCACCTAAGCGAACTTCAATTTCACTTGCTTCGAGGTCTTTTGGTTGGACAAGTTCTAGCATATCTATGTGATTTTGAAATTCGGGATATTTGCTTACTATACATTTGACCTCTCCTAGTTTTTCTCTTACATTACCACTCAAATACTCGTCAGCTGTGAAAAATCTTGCTTTTTCGTTTTCTTCTCCACAATGTAGAGGGTCTTTGAATATTATTCCATTTAGTTCGACTACAAGTCTATTTAAATCGTACTTATCACCGAGCAACTCTGCCATATAATTAACATCTACATAGCCTTTTTTGCCTATTGATATAGCTAATGCTTCTGATGGTGTTTCTGCTGATGTTGGAATAACAAAGTTTTTGATAGTTCTTTTTGTAAAAATTGCTGATTTTTCTTTCAAAGTTCCATCATCATTTAGGTTTTCGAGGGAAGTTAATAAATGATAGGAATTATCTTCAGCTAAAGCCTTTGCGTTGGCTTTACTGCTTATTAATCCATGCTTTTTAGTAAAACTATCATATATTTCATTTAATTGTTTTTGGCTTTGTTCAATCGCTTCAGAGCTGTATTCTTCAAGTTGCAAGCGTATAACTTCATTCAAACAGGACCTTACTTCAATTAAACCTTTTATTCGGTCTAAATTGTTTTTTTGTAAGGTCATTGTTGAATTTTGGCGATAATACACATTATTATCAATAACAGCATAAGAATAATTTTTAACTCGTGGGTCAGCAGGAACTACATCGTTTTTATTAGAATTTTTTTCGCTAATCTCTTCAAAACTACTCTCAAAGTCGATTTCTCCAACGATATTATTAATAGCTTTGTCGAGTTGTTCGCTTAGGTTAGCACCCTCAAACGCTGTGCAAGTACTTTTCATGCCGTACTGGCTTGATACCATTTCCATTTTACCAAGCACCATGTGAGGATTTTCTACAAAGTAGCTGTTAATAGATATATTGTTTTCATCATATCCCAAGTGTGCCCAGTCGCATTCAATGTCAATTGGTCGCTCTCTTTTTTGTAAAAATATAATATCAGACGTAACATCTGTTCCTGCGTTAGCCTTGAATGCATTGTCTGGAAGTCTTATCGCACCCAAAAGTTCCGCCCTTTGTGCGAGATATCTCCTTACTTTTGGATTTTCCTTATCAAGTGTTCCTTTTGATGTCACGAAAGCAACTACACCTCCTGCCCTTATCTTATCTAGTGATTTTGCGAAAAAGTGGTCATGAATAAGGAAGTTATTTTTTTCATATTTTCGCTCATATAATTTGTAATTTCCAAAAGGAACATTACCAATAGCAACATCAAAAAAATTGTCGGGATATTCTGTTTTTTCAAAACCTTTGATATCAATATTTGCTTGTGGATATAGTTTTTGAGCAATTCGCCCAGTTACCGAGTCTAGTTCCACACCGTAAAGATTAGAATTTTTCATATTCTCGGGTAACATTCCGAAAAAGTTTCCAACACCACAGCTAGGCTCGAGGATATTTCCAGTTTCAAATCCCATATTTCCAATTGCTTTATACATCGCATTAATAATTGTTGGTGATGTGTAATGTGCATTTTGAACAGTTGCCCTAGCATTAGAATACTCTTCATCATTTAACAATGATTTTAGTGTGTTAAAATTGTTGTTATTTTCTTCAAAAACTTCTGCTAAACCACCCCAACCAACATATTTACTCAATATTTCTTTTTCGCTGTCCATTGCTAGTCGGTTTTCGCTTTCAATTGTTTGCAAAGTTTCTATTGCTTCAATGTTGTTTCTAATTTTCTCGGACTTTGTTCCGATACCTAAATTATAATTTGTAATATGATAATTTTCTTCTATTAGTTCTTCTTTTTTCTCAAGTTTAAAATTTTGGTGAGAAATATTGTCAAACCAAGTAATCATAAAACTTTTCAAATCTGCAACTACCTTTGGTGATACATCATCTACTGAATAGTATTGTCCTATTGAGTCTTGAAGAAAAGATGTAGGATAAATTCCATTGTTTTCTATTTTAAAGGTAATTTCTGGGTCACGCATCAAATCTCCGTTTTGCTCGTAGTAATGAGCAATGCTATATTCACCATAACCAATATTTTCAATAACTAAATCTTCATAGCCTTCTGATTTAAACTTTAGATAATCTGTTTTATTTTCAATGATTGGTTGCATATATGGGTATAGCTTTTTATATAAGTTTTGTTCGGTTCTATTTGCAACTGGAGGAGCATTTAGACTATCTTTCCATGCCTTAAACTTATCATAAACCTCTGATGTCATGCTATCGCCTAAAATTTCACCACGAGGATTTATTGATGTTGTTTGAGTGGTATACACCATATCACCACTTTTACCAACTTGGTATTTGACTCCGTCTATGTTATATCCAATCACATCTCCGTCATTGTACTTAGAATAGTCAATATCTAAATCATGAAAATCTTTAAAAAATATTAATTCTGGACTTTGATTTTCTGATACTATATTTTTCTTTTCCCAAACAGCTAAAGCTTCTGTTAGTTCTTCACCTGTGTAACCTCTAAAATTTTCATTAATAGAGTAATCAGACTTGCTAATTTCTCTTGCTTCAATCTCAACTTTTAAGGCATTAAATTTATATGTATCATTGATTTTAATGACTTTTTCTATCCACTCTTCTTTAGGATAAAATTTTTCAGCATCATCATTGATTTTTGCAACAGCAAGTGGTGGTAAACTATCTCCATAGATTTTAACTGTTCCTGTTTCACTAATATGTGCAACTGTTTTGTAGTCATTGCTTTCTGTATCTAAATAATTCCAAACAGTTGTACCGTTACCTAAATTCCCATAACCTAAAGCAAATTCCTTGCCTTGCTCATTTGTAAAAACTTCTAACTCCATATCCACAAAATTACTGCTACTTTTTACAAATTCACTAGCGATTGAACTATACATGATTGTTTTTGATGTGTTAATTGCAGGCTCGTTACTATCTTCTAATAATATTTCTGACTCGTCTAAATCATCAAAACCATTCCAAACATCATCAAGCACTAGTTTTGCATTTTCATCAACAATTAAACCTGCTGTTTCATCTCCATATTCTTCATGTTCTAGTAAAAAATAATCTTTACCATTTCTAACATCTTTGTCTATAACATACCAAGTTCCAATATGTCCCTCAACTTCAATGTTGTCACTTTTTTCATCTAAAATAATATTTTTTTCTGTACCTATCTCTTTTTTATCAGCTGTGATATAATTTGTTTTAACTTGCTCGTTTTCTTTCTCGCAAACAAGAACATTATAACCTTTTGCGTTTAAATAATTTGTATACATATCTAGTGAGTGTGCAGGTATGCCAACCATAGTGACTTTTTCGTCACTATTAATAGATATATTTCTTTTAGTTAAAGTTAAATCTAGTTTTTCAGCCATTATTTCGGCATCAGCGTTGTAAGCTTCAAAAAAATCACCTAAGCGATATAGTAATATATCATCTTGGTGATTTCCTTTTACATCTAAATAGCCTTGGTAAAATGGCTTGTATTCTAAAGAAATAGCGGACTCACTTGGTGCTTGTGCACTTTGTTCGTCCGCTATTGGTTCTGCTATATTTGTAAACAAGTTTGTTTGTTCGCTTGTTACTTGGTCTTGCTTTAGTTGTATATCAAGTCCTTTATCACGAAGTTCTCCGCTTCTTCGTTCAAATTCATCATGTGCCTTGCCCACTCTATCGGATATTCCTCTTTGTTCGGTGGTGGGTTTTTCTCGAGGGACTGGCTCATTATTGTTGCTATTCTCTCTTTTGCTATCCTGTGTATCTCGTGTAGATGTGGGAACAGGGTCATGCTGAGGACTAAGTGATTGTACAATCCCGCTTTGTGCTCCTTGAGGTAATCTCTCCTCATTATTCCATATTTCCCTAGAGGTTTCACTGGTTGTTCCTCCATTTCTAAGTCTGGAAGATACACGTTGCCTGCTTTCTTGTAATTGAAGTTGTTGTTTATCATATTGTTTGCTCCTCTCAAATAAATATATGGTTTTTGATATATCTGTCAAAACTGGTTTAAGATTTTGGCTTATCGCTGTTCCTATCTCTGTTATGTTTTGTACAGTTTCGTTGTTAAAGATAATCGAATGTTGTTCTTGCTTAAAAACTTTGCTGTTATCTTTGCTTAGTTTGCCGAGCAAAGAATATTCAATACTTTTTTCGAGAACAATTTTGAAATTATTTTGTTTGGTTTCGCTTATCTCACTATTATCATACTCCAAACTTATATTATTTGCAAGTTTGTGGATAGCGTTTTCTATATTTTCTTCATCAACACCATATTTTTCACTAAACATTTTTTTTAGTGGTTCAGAATACTCTTCGTTAAAATTCCAAGTATATGGTGTTTTTGCATTTTTCTTTTCGTTAGTGTCTGAAATATCAAAAACATATCTAATTTTACAAGTTTCATCTTGTGGGTCAATTAGAGCAATTCCAGAAGCACCAGACCTAACATAACGGTTCATTTTGTTTCCCCACAAACGATATTCTGCACAGGCGGTGGCTTTTGGATTTTGTGCATATATCAAAACTTGCTCATGATAATCATATTTGTGAAAATTCGACATTACACTCAGTAATTCACACCATTTAAGTGAATTTTCTGCTGTGTTTTGACTTGTTTTTGTATAAACTTCTAAATATTTGTTATATTTTTCAATATTAGCCATAATCGTTCCTCTTTCTTTTTATTATTCTAATTAAGAAAAAACACCCTGCTTGAGCAAGGTGTTTTCCCATTTAATTATCGACAATCAAAATCATTTTCTTTATTATGATTTTTTATTCTAGCAATTTCTAATATTTTTCTTAACCTATATTGTATATGTTTTTCAATAGATAAAAGCCTTGCTTCTGGCAAATTATATCTTGAATGTCTAGTAAATTTAAAACCAATCAATTTTCTTAATTCTCTTATTTGTTTTAAACCTATTAATTCACTGCAAATTGTTTCAAATGAAAGTCTATATGGTGTTGTTCTTGTTTTTGCATACTCATTCAAATTTTCAAAATCTTTAGACATACCAAAATTAAATAAAGATAATCCATTATCAAAAATTGGTGCTGTGGATATTATTTTACCACTTTTATTATCCCTTAAAACTCCAAAATTTCCAAAATGTCTATCTTCATTATAGATAACAGCATCGAAAATTAACATACTTTTTAAATCTTCTAAAGCTTCATTGCCTAAATTATCTTTGTAATAATCTAAATATGATTTCAAACTATCTCCTTTAAACAATCTACTTGCAGATATAAAAGATGTGTTAATGTCCGTAAAAAGTTTACACTTACAAGCTAATATACCTTTCCATTGTTCTAAATCATATTCTACTGCTTTTAGACCCATTTTTTTTGCTATTTGATATGCATAATATTCGCTATATGGTTCGTTTCCAGTATTAATAGCACCTTCTGTACCACCTTTATATAAATATATTCCACTCGCTTTATCAAATCTCCAAGCTTTTCGGAGCATACCATTAGTTGTTAATTCTGGTGATGTTGAAAAAGCTTGATTACTTTCTGACACTCCTGTATAGGCAACAAGAGATAAAGCTTCTGAAAAACGATTTTCAAATAAATTATATTCAGAAAAGCTTCCTTTAAATGTTGTAGGTTTAATCCAGTAACTATCAGTAAGTGATAAATATCACCTCAAATTCTTTATAAAATTATTGTACCACAAATAGAAAAATAATGTCAATAAAAATGTATTATATTTCCATACTATTGTTATTTTTTCTAAGTCTTTCTAAAATTGATATTTTTTCTTTCTTAATAGCAACTGTTCGCTTGCCGTTGCTCATAATCATGTGCTTATTATCAACAGAATTGTGATGAACACTATAACCTAGTCTTTCCATTTCTTTTAGTGAAATATCTACAATAGAAAATGTTCCTCTAGGAGTTTTTACACTCTCACCAGTTCTTGCTGTTTTCACAATATCTGTTTGTTCTTCGTATTGCTTAAATTCAGACTCGGACAAATAACTGTTTTGCGACAACATACTACGTATTTTCTTTTCCACATAAGAAAAATTCATATTAACATCCATGCTTTTTAGAGTAAATGTTAACATAGAATTTTCATATTTCAATGTAATTCCTACATCAGAAAAATCAACAGAATTTTGTTCTAACGCTTCTGAATACACAAGTTCTAAATGTTCTTCAATTATATCATAATTGTCCGTTTCTTGATATAATTTATATATATCAATTTTTTTCTCACTAAAATTTCCTGCTCCAGAACGAATGAAAAAGTCACAACTTTCAGAAATGTTTTCAATTTCAAACATACTTAAGGTGATTTCTGTTTCAATACTATTTTCACTTTCTAATTTTTCGGTTAATTTGATTAATTCTTCGTTATCTGAAAGAATATTGTTAGCTTCTTGTATTGATATTTCTTTGTGAGGATATCTATCCTCGTTAATTAATACATCAATATGATTTACAATTTCCTCATAAGAAATTGTAAAAGGTTGACCGCTACGCTCAAAATATAAATCATCAGCTTTTGATTGGATAACATCTAAACAATCACCATATTCAGTATAGTAGGAACTATCTAAATTTTTATAAAAATTCAAAACACTTTCAAGCTTTTCAGCTTTGGAACTGTCAGCTGTGAAAACATCATAAATTGCGAACTGTGATATTTGTGGTACAGGTTCAAAACTTGGAGCGATTAAAAAATTATCTATCAAATTTGAAATTTCATTTTTGTCTAAATCATAGGTCTTATCTCTTATTTTTACAAAATTTTCTAGTTTGTTAAAACCAAATCCATCAACGTAATGAAAACTTATAGTGTTATCTATATTAACACCGATAATATCACTGACAGAAAGTGAATGACCATGAAAATCTTTTGGTAAATCAAGATTAAATTTTGTATATATATTATTGAGAATTACATTTACATCATCAGTATCCATTCCTAAATCGCTACTGTAAACTACGTTATAATTATCACGAGAAACAGACAAATTCGCTTTTGCAAGTTCATCTATACGCATAAATCTATAATCTCTATTGTCTGAGTCCTCTATTAATTGGTAAATAGCAAAGGAATGTGAAAACTCTAAAAAGTTATTTTCCACACTATTTGAATTGTTTTCTATTCCGTCCATTGTTTTTCTATAATTATAGTAATTTAACCATTCTGATTTTTTGAAACCGAAAAAAATATCAGCGTTGTGTTCACCTATATTTACAATATAGTCAGTTTTCACTTCTCTTTCAGTGTTATCTTGGAATAGCATATATGGTTTGCAAAATTGCAAATACTCACTTACTGCCGTTGGTGAAATTGTTAACGGAAGAAACGGCACTATTTGCATATTTGTATAACCATATAAACGCATTTCTTCAATGCTTGCAAACGATGGCAAATATTCAGTAGAAGTGTATGTTTCAAATGCAGATGTGTTATATAAGTTTTCAAAAATATCAATATACTCATAAAAATCTTGAACCTTTTTCAATGTGTGCAAGCTTTGGAATAAATCATCAAAGCCATTCCATACATTATTTATTATAATTTTTCTGTTTTCATCTGCAATAATATATGGACTATCTTCGTCATGTTTGTTTTCAAGAAGAAAAAAATCTTTTTCCTCTACAATTGTAGAGTCTAAGGTAAACCAACCATTTCCCATGCCCTCAAGACTTATCATTTCAGACTCGCTAGTGATTTTTTCGTAATTATTTCTAAAATCGGCTACTTCTAATTTTTTTGTGTGCTGAATATCTACAAGCTCTTCAATTTCTCCGTCAAAATCATCATCAGCTAAATAGCTAACTTCTTGTAAATTGTATTCTGTTATATCCCAAAAATTCGCATTTTCGGTACTGTCATGGAATAAACAATAATTTGATTGATATTTTGCAAAAATTTCTCTTGCTTCTTGTTCGTTTTTGAAGTGATTAATACGTTCTTTTTCGGTGTAACCTATAATATCAAGTATATGAGGTTTTATATTTTTTTCAGCTAATTCAGAACAATTAATTGTTAAAGCATTCTCGGCTATTTCATAAACTAATATTTCTTTCATGGGTAAAGTCCTTTCGTAATACAAAAACTGCATAGTTTTCTACACAGTTTTTGTTAGTATATTGTATTTTAATTTTCCTAGTTCAAATAATAATGCTAATCTAAAATCAACTATTTTAGATAACTTTTCGTTAGTTATTGAACTATATGCGTAATCATCTTTGTAGTAAATATATGGATATATCATTGTCATATCCACTTTCTCAGCTTTAATAAAGCCTTTTTTTAAAAGCGAACCTGCGGTACTTGAGTGTATCCCGTTATATACATAAGCGATATCTAAATCAGCAAAATAATAAGCTTTATGATTATTTGTAAAATTAATAAAATCATTTTTAGTAATTGTTAGAATTGATTTTACAAATTTTTCAATGCTCCAAGGTATAGTTATCACAGTAGATTTTGACAAATCAACTACCACCTCTTCGTTTGTATAATGATTTTCCATAATTCTATTTTCGGTTATTACTGTAAAGGGTGCTAAAAAAATATCATTTAACTTTCTGCTAAAATCTTTATAAATAATATCACTTAACAAGCTATACTTTATATCACTTTTTACAATCTCAATTGCACTATTTAAGATAGTTATTTTTTCTTCGTCTGTACCTGCATATTTTACAAGATAATTAACTTTCTTGAAAGCAAAAGTAAAATCCGTTAATGTTACTTTCTCTTTTTTGAAAAACTTAAACATATCAAACCACCTTAGAAGTATTTTTTTAGCATATTACTAATACCATACAATACTCTATCTTGCAATACGTTCTCGTAATGATTAAAATTAACGATGTCATTACATACATCAATATATTTTTGGTTTTTCATTGATATATCAAGAAGTATAAGTCTATCTAAATATGTGAAGTAATGAAAATTTTCAACAGATTTTTTTTCGTGCTTAATAGTCAATAAACATTTGTAAAATTCTTTGATAACTTTTTTTGCCTCTTTATTTTCTTTAATGTTGACATCATAGCCATGATAAATATAATCATATTTATCATGTAGGAATGTAGTAACTACTTCAATAGAATTGTTTAATTTTTTGCGTTGTTTAAACACTTGCAATCCCTCATCGTGCATCATTATATTGATAGTTTGTTTTCTTTTTACAATTTGAAACTATTGCTTTTGGCATAGTATCTTTTGATTTTAAATTTTGCAAATCTTCGTTAAAATCTTTTGATTTTGGTGATTTTCTAATAACCTCATAACCTTTTTCGGTGAAGTTTTCTTTAATTTTTTGACTATGTATAGTACCTCTTTCGTCTGAGTCAAGGCACACAACTATTGTTTTAATATTTTCATTTTTAGCTAAAAACTCTTCTAAAGGTGCTTGAGAAACTCCACCTAGTGACACTCTTGAGTCTTTTTTGTAATCTAAATCATACATTTGTGCTAGTGTTGCATGAGATAAGGCATCAATTGCACTTTCAAAAACATATACCTTATCAGAATTTCCAACAATCTTAAAAGCATGATGTTTGTCCGAGCCTGTGCAATCAAGCTTAAACTTACTTGTTTGTGATGTGCTCCGTAAAGACGCATATTTTGCTTGGTGTTTCTCGTCATATCCTACAAAGACAGCATTTCCATAATCATCTTGATAAATATATTTTGCATCAAGCATATCTTTGACTATCTCTTTAGAAATTCCACGAGTTTGTGTTAAATATGCATAGACACGATTGTTTTTCTCACTTGCCTTTGGCAGTTGTAAGCATTGTGGTTTTAGTTGTACTTTAATTTCTTTTTTTGTAATTACTTGTTGAGGTGTTTTTTCGCCTATTAGTGTTTCTATCGCCTGTGAGAAGTCTTGATTTTCTGTTTTCATGAGAAAATCAATTGAGCCATAACCGCCGACATCTCGGCTGTGCCAGTACCATGTTTTGCAATCTCCCTTAATAGTAAGGCTCTGGTGTTGTTTACACCTGTATGATTTACCTAAAACGGCAAAGTCTAAGCTAAGATAAGATTTTAAAAAACTTAATAAATCAACATTTCTAGCTTGTAAAACTTCGTCTTTAGTAAATGATTTTGTGTTTGTGGATACTCTCATTTTTGTGTATTATCCTCCTTAATAGAAAAAACTTTGGTCAGTTATTTATGAACCAAAGTTTAAATTTCTTTTTTATAAACAAAAAAGTCCTACAAAATTAATTGCAGGATTTTTACTGTTATTTTTTTTATCTCTCGTCATAACTGTAATTATGACGTTTATTTTTATCTTTTTCTCTTTCTAAAGCAGGTTGTAATATAAGTTTATATCTCGACTCAATGCCTTTTTTCATAAATTCTTTTGCTATATCTGATGTGACTTTAAGTTCATTATATTCATTAGGTAATTCATCTATAATAGAATAAATTTTATTAATATCTATCATCGGAACTATTTTCTTAATGGCTTTGTTTAACTCGGGGATATCTTGAGTTTTGAAAAATTCATAAGGTATAATTAAATCACCATTTTCATCTTTAAAAACAGAAGCAATTTTCTTGCATTGCAATTCATCTAATTTATCAATTCTATTTAACATCTCTTTGTCTGAAAATTTATTATTAAAGCTATTACCATTATCAAAAACTGGTGCTAGTCTAACATCGCCATTGACAAGAAGTCCCCAGTTTCCATTGTTTCGGTCATTGTTATATAAAAGTGTATCTATTATAAACATTGTCCAAAAATGTTCTAAAACTTTATCAACTCCCACTTGTTTAACCAAGTGATTATTTTTGATATCTATTAATATTTCTTTTAAACTTACATCACCACTGTTAGAATAACTCTCCATAGCATTTACATGATATAAATTTTTGATGTTAGAAAAAACATTTAACCTTGCTTTTTGTTCTAATTTCTCAAACTCAATATCTTTACAAATGACTACCAGTTTATTATTATACACTCCTAGTTTCGTGTCATGTACTGGAACACCTATACTTCTATAAATTTGAGAACCTATAAACTCGGATAGAGGTGATGTTGTATATGATATTTTAATGTTACGTAACCCAAAGGTATTCTTAGGAAATTTTAGCATATAATATTCATTCTCAAATATAATTCCAAGTTTTAAACCTGCATTACCACCATAGCTTAAATTTGATAATTTACAATTATCAAGATTATATATCTTAGTCATCATCTTCACGATATGTCACACTCCCGTAAATTTCAAAAAAATAGTCCATTTCTCTCTCTGATATATTGCCATTACATATTTCTATTTTTAAAAGAGGTTCTAAAGCTATAACTGCATCTAAAAAATAAATATCACCATCTTTTGTGTCTTTTAAATATAATTTTAGAATTTCATCTAATTTTTTAGGAAAGTGAACATATTTAACTTTTTTGATTATTTTATTTAATTTTTCGTTACCACACAAATCTTTAATACAACGCATTTTATTCACTCACTTTCTTTTATTATAATAATAGTATCATAATGCAAAAAATAAGTCAACCATAACACAAACAAGAAATATTTTACTTGAAAAATTCAAGTTTAAAATTAACATATTTCTCACCAGTATCATCTAGCAATACTGTGCAATTGTATTTTTTGCCTGTTTTTGCGGAATAGCAATATTTTAGTTCTGCTTTTCCTGTGCTCAAAAGTTCTGATACCAGTTCATTTGTAACTGCTTTTTTCTTAGCGGTAAAAAATTTGTTATCTTTCCAAATTGCAAAACTGCAATTTTTTGAAGAACAACAAAAACCTTTTGCATTTTCTGCAACTTCTGAACCACATCTTGGGCACGTTCCGACACTATCCTGTGTACTTTTTTTAGGAAATAATACATCAGCACCTTGTGGTACTTGATACGTTTTTACTAAATTGCTTGTTGTTTCAGAAATTTCCTCTAAAAACTCATTTGCGGATAATGTGCCGTTCTCAATTTTCTTTAGTTTTTCTTCCCATTCCGCAGTGAGATAAGGGGACACCAAATCTTGCGGTAGAACTGTCACAAGGGAAATTCCTTTTTCTGTTGGAACAAAATATTTAGTTTTTTTCTCGCCCCTGCGTTCTGCAAAGCCTATTTTAACAATTTTTTCTATAATGCTTGCACGAGTCGCAGGAGTTCCGATGCCTTTCATATCTGCATCAACCTCGGCATTGTTAGCGTTTTCCATAGCTGATAGAAGTGTATCATCAGTAAAGTTTTTTGGCGGTGAAGTTTTGCCATTTTTTATAAAAGATTTAGCTTTGAAATATTCACCCTCGGTAATTTGTGGTAAGGATTTTTCCTTTGTTTCTTCATTTTTAGATATCTTTTCAATATTCTTAAATCCATTTTTAATGACAGTTTTTCCGCTTGCCGTAAATTCATAATCACCGCATTTTGCGGTCACGATTGTTTCAGAATAAATATGATTTTCGTTTGTTGCTACTGCAAGTCGCCTTGTAATTAATTTTAGAATTTCACGCTCACCATATATTGTTGCGTTATAATCAAAATTTTTAATTTTGATTGTTGGAATAATAGCATGATGGTCTGACACTTTGTTATTGTCAATAACTTGCTCTATATTTACAGTAAAATCGTCCTTATCTACATAGAAATTCAAGCATTCATCAATAATATTAGGTACGGAATTTCTCATATCAGTTGTTAAGTACCTGCTATCAGTACGAGGATAAGTTACTAATTTTTGCTCGTACAAACTTTGAGTGTACTGCAAGGTCTGTTCAGCGGTAAAGCCTAAATGTTTGTTAGCTTCACGTTGTAAAGTTGTTAAATCGTAGAGTTTAGGCGGTTTTTCTGTTTTTTCTTTGCACTCAACTTTTGTAATAACAACATCATTGCCATTACAAAAATTAGCTATTTTTTCGGCTTCTGTTTTATATTTTAACCTGTTAGATGTAACAACAAAATCACCAAGGTCAAGAACCACATTATAAAACGGCTCTGATGTAAAAGCTTCGATACTTGCGTTTCGCTCAACAATCATTGCAAGAGTAGGGGAGAGAACTCGCCCTATATTTAGAGTCTGTCCGTATAATACGGTAAATAACCTTGTGGCATTCATGCCAACAATCCAATCAGCTTGAGAGCGACACAAAGCAGCTTGATATAGATTATCAAAATTTTTGCCGTCATGTAAATTAGAAAAACCATTACTAATTGCTTCATCTTCAAGAGAAGATATCCATAGTCTTTTTACTGGCTTGATACAACCAATTTTGTTATATACAAGACGAAAAATTAACTCACCCTCTCGCCCTGCATCAGTGGCACAAACTATTGTATCTACATCAACTTTGTTCATTAGTGTAGATATAATTCTCATTTGTTTTTCTTTGCCTTTAGATATATTGTATTTCCAATTGGTAGGCAAAATAGGCAAATCGTTGTAGTTCCACTTTTCATATTTTTTATCATAATATTCAGCTGTTGCAAGTTCTACAAGATGTCCGACACACCAAGAAACATAATAACCACTGCCCTCATAGTAGCCGTCTTTTTTGTTACTTGCTTTTAGAACTTTAGCAATTGCAATACCAACGGAGGGTTTTTCTGCTAATACTAATTTCATTTTTTACCTCCAGAAAACTAGCAATATTAATGTTAGAAAATTAATAACTTGGCTCGTCCAGAAGAAAAAAGTTTTAGTACCATCAAATCTGAAAAATTTTTCTTTTTGTCTAGTGAAGTTAGAAACGTGACTTTCAAACATCTTATTGATTGTCTTTACTTTGTCTACAACTTTTAGCATTTCTTGTTTTGCTTCAACAATATTAATTTCAACTCTTTTCATACTTTCGGTTAATGATTTATCAACAATTTCTTTACAGCCTTTTTGAATGTTATCTTGAATAGTAGCCATTTCTGAACCAACAGAATTAGCGATTTTTTGGTTAGCTGCTTCTATCTCTGACACACTTTTACGGATTTCTTTGTTATTTTGGTCAAATTGAATGTTGAATTGTTTTAGCAAATTAGTTGTTATATTATTTGTATTCTCAATCCAGTCCCTAGTATTACGCATAAAATCATTGTGCTCTTGTTGTTGCATTATGAATAATTCTGTTTGCTTTTTGATAGTTTCTTTGAGCAAACTATTTTCAAGCTGAATTGCGTTATAACGATTGATTTTTTCTTCTCGTTCTTCTTTTGTATTTTTATTAATCACTAAAAACTCCTTTCTATACAAAAAAGGGCACTAGTTACAGTTAACTAGTGCCCTTTGATTATAATTGTTAATTTTCGTCCTCATCATGGTTTACTGGTGGTTCACCTACATAGTTTTCGTCCTCGTCATTCTCGTTAGATTTATATTTGTTTTGCTTGAAAACAAAGAAATAATAAAGGACACCTAAAACTGCAAGACCTACACCACAAAATACAATATTCATAACACTAATATCGGTGTTTGTTGTAGTTTGTGACGGTGTGCTTGGTTCTGGAGTTGGTTCGGAAGTTTCGTCTTTTTCGTCACTATTTTCCATTAAAGGCTCATTTTCCTCTGTTTCGCTTAAATCTAAAGGCACATTTTCACCGCTAGTAATAGCAACAAGGTCGGCTTCGTCAACCATATTTAAAAAATATACATTTTCTGTATCTTTTGTCTTGTCTATAACAATATAGTAATAGTTGCCGTCTTTTGTTTGTGCAATAATAAACTGTTTTTCTTCATCATCGGTAACTGTCACATCGTCAACTATTGTCATGTTTCCATCGGGAATTAGTGTATCATCATCGTCAACAGGGTCAGCAAAAACAGCTATCGGCAAGATGAAAATAAAAGCTATTACTAATAGCTTTGAAAATAATTTTTTCATTGTTGAATTTCTCCTTTTTGCAGTAAATACTTAATTTTTCCAATCTCGAATAATAAACCTAGTCTAAAATCTTCTAATCTATATATTTCTTTTCTACTATTGATATCAAAACATTTATCAGTATAAAAATAAAATTTTTCGTATAAAATAGTAGTGTCTATTACATCTGCTAAAATTTTACCTTTCTTGTGTATTATTCCAGCTGATGAAGAATGCATACCATTTGATATATAAGCAAAATCTAAGTGAGTATAATAACAGGCTACATGATTATTTTCATCATATTTGAAAGGATTTTTTTTGATATAAATTAATTTGTCATACAACTTAACTTGCTCATAAGGGCGAACAAATACAATATCATCTTCTAAATCAATTGTTTTCTTCTCGTCTGTATAAGCACCAGTATTTATATAAATACCATTCATAGGTTGCTTGTGGTCACGATAAAGAACTTTATTTAGTAAACTTGCTTGTATTTCTATCTTTATCATTCGCATAACTGAGTCAATGAAAATTAACTTATCATCAAAATTATCAGTGGTATCTAAATATTTTTTTACAAATCTTATACAGTTTTCAAAATCCTCTTGTTGCAGAAGTTCTAAATCATATATTCTTAATTTTTCAATTTTATCCGTTAAAAATTTTTTCTTAAAAAACATAAATCACCTTAAATATTTTTTTAGTAAAAACATCAAATTATGATACAGTCCTATATCTAAATAGAAATTTTCAATTGAAACAACTGAAATTAGTTCATATATTGCAAGAACATAATTGCTTTCTTTCAAACAATTTTCAA
This sequence comes from Clostridia bacterium, assembly GCA_044426425.1. Taxonomy (GTDB): domain Bacteria; phylum Bacillota; class Clostridia; order Oscillospirales; family Acutalibacteraceae; genus SIG603. The sequence continues at coordinate 29,378 of JAWXUN010000001.1, forward strand.
AATTATGTAATATTAGAATATACCAAAATGAATGAAGTTGTAAAAAACCACTAACTATTTTTGGATTTTCAATTTTTACATTCAGTAAAATGTTATACATTTTTAACAAGTCTTGCTTTGCATCATTATTGTGTTTTGATTGACAATTATAATAATATGCTTGTTCTCTTAGATTTTCAAGTGTTATTTTATACAAATTATGCATTTTTTCACCTTTTATAAAAAAATTAAAAGTTTTCGTTTTCAGTTTTTGGTTTGTAATTGCGGATATAATTTGTTAATTCGTCAAAATCATCAAACTTAATACTTTTGATGATTTCTAAAAGTTCAGATTGTTCTATTTCTTTTTTTTCATCAATAAGATTATTGTTTTTTTCGTGCAAAGTATCAATTTTTTCTTGATTTTTTTGTATTTCGTTTATTATTTTTTTAATTTTTGGGTTCATTGGTTTCTCCTTAATTCATTAAGCCATAGCCTAATATATAGTTGCTGTCTAGCGGATAATCTCTAACACAACAAGCATCGCTAGAATTTCCCTCAACCGTATAAACTCGACTTCCGTCTGTTCCTATAACTATTCCAACATGGTTTGGGTCACCGTTGTTATCCCAATCAAAGAAAATTACATCACCTGCGGTTATATCTTCGTAGCCACGCTCTGCCCATCGTCCACTGTTTACAAAATAAGGTCGCCCTTGCGATGTACACCCTGCAAATTTAGGCTCGCTATAACCTGCTTGATTTAATGTCCAAGAAACAAAGCAAGCACACCATTCAACTCGATAATCAAAACCATACCAAGACCAGTAAGGCTGTCCGCCAACATTGCCAACTTGTGAAAGTGCAATGTCAACAATATCTTGATTTCCAAGTCTTTCACCGTTAACAAAAACTACTCCACTAATATCAGTTGATGGGTTACCATTGTATACACCACCACCAAAAAGCATAGGATTTCCACCGAATGTTTCTCTATAAGTGTTGTAAACATCTAGTTGTTCATTATTAAGCAAATCGTTAGCAACCGAATATACACCATGATTTACAAGTGTTACATTTACAATTTTGTATTCATATTCAACTTCGACTTCTACGCTCTCGGTTATTATTTCTCCATCTTCGTCAAGCATAACATTTCCATCTTCGTCAAGCAACTCAATTTCTTCTATTTCAGTTCTTGTTTTGATTTCTATTACTTCGTCAATTGTAAGAGTATATTGATGTTGTAAAATGTTATCTAGTTCATCTTCAATATCATTATCATCTGAGGTATAAACACCAAATAAAGCAGATAAATAAGCGGTTAACTCGTGAGGGTCATGAGCAATATTATCTAAATTATAGTTATATTCATCATAGTCCTCATAATCATCTTCTATGTTATCTATTTGATTTTGTATGCTGTCCTCAACAACTGTGTAACTGTCATTTACTGCTATCATATCAGCTTCTTCGGACGGATATGATGCATAAACTGTGCTACTACCGCCAGTGAATATTAAACTACATGAAGAAAAAAACAATATAAACAATAGAGGTACGGCAAACATTCCTGCAAATAACAGTATATTTTTTGAATTAGTAACAAATTTTAAAAAACCTTTAGAAAAATTAATAGCACTTGTCTTGATACGAGCAACAGCATGAGATGCTGTTCTCGCTACTTTTTCTTCTCTCGAACGTTGCTTATAGATTTTATTTATTTTTGCTTTTTGTTGTGTTTTTGTTCTTTTGCTTTTGTATTTTTCGTATTTATCTATGCTTTTTTTATGTTTTAAACCGCTTTTTTGAGTTTTTTTCTCAAATTTTTGCATTTTATTGTTAAGTTTGTTTATTTTATTTTTTTCGTGGTTTAATTTCTTTTTTGTTCGCTCAAAAACAAATGAACGTGCTGAGGATACAACATCATCAGCACTGCTATCAGAAATTGTAGCATCAGCATTGCTATCAGATTTTTGAAAAAAATTTTTGTCAACAAAATCAATAGAATTAGAACCACCTTGTTTAATTGTAGTTTTAACCTTTTTTTGTTTGATTAATTTTGTTGCTGATATAGCATTTTTTACAGTAACACTCTCAATTTTTTTCACTTGATATTTATGCGGTGTTTTGCTAAATTTGCCAAGACTAAGCTTAACTAAATTTACTGTGCTTCGTCCGCCAAATCTTAAGACTTTGCTTGTTGTTCGTAACCCAAACTTAGCTGTTTTTCCGCTAAGTTTTACAGATTTTGAGCCAACTTCTGAAAAAACTTTTTTTGCTGAACTGCTTGAAATATTTTTGTTAATTTCTTGATTATCAGCACTAAAAACCTGTGATTTTACAGATGAATAGGTGTTTTTTGAAACTTTTTTTAGAGTATTTCCAGTTTTTTTATTCTTTTTAAAATTTTGTGTAGAAATTGCATTGTTTGCTCGTAATTCGTCAAAATTCTTAACACGATATTTTTTAGGTATTTTGTCAATTTTCTTTTCAAAATTTTTGCTTTTTTTCTCAAACTTTATTTTTGACTTATCAACTTTGTGCTCAAGCTTGGATAGCTTTTTTTCACTATCAAACATCATTTTTACCTTGAGATAATGATTTCTCAAATTTGTCTGATAGTCGAGTTGTCATTAACTTGTACAGTTCTGTGTCTTGTGGGAAGTGGTCAGCAAACGGAATTATAATATTACCGTATATTAATAAGCCCTCACCTGTACTTGAATTAGTAACGTAAGATAATTGGTCACTTGAAATGTTAAGCTGCTTTGCCAGTATTCCTCTGTCACCACCTGCTTGATTTAGTAAATATACAAAGTCTGAATTTTCAAAAATATTTGAAACTTGTGGAGATAATAAGAAGTCTTTCACGTTTTGTGTTAGTCCAGTTGGTATACCGCCCCATTTTCTAAATCTTTTCCAAATTTCAACGGTATAGTTTGCTGTTTGCTCTTTGTTAAGAAGTAAATGCATTTCATCAATATAATATCGTGTAGATTTTCGGTTATCTCTGTTTTTTGAAACTCTGCTCCAAATCTGGTCTTGAACAACTAGCATTCCAAACTCTTTTAGAGCGTTTCCAAGTTCTTTAGTATCGTAACATACTACACGATTATTAATGTCAACATTTGTTCGGTGATTGAATACATTTAATGAACCAGTTACATATATTTGCATACATTCAGCTATATGTCTTGATTGTTCAGTTCCATAGTTTAAGATTTTTTGGTACAAATCTTCTAAAATTGGAATTGGTGTATTTACTGGGTCAGCAATAAACGGCAAATACACTCGTTGTAAACAGAGGTCAATAATAGACCTTTCGTCCGCTTCAACTCGTCCCATCATAATTTCAAAAAGTGAGAGTATGAAGTCAGACTTTAAAATGAATGGGTCATCGTCAATATCAAGGTTAATATCCATTGGGTTTATATAATGAGAAGATAGCGGTGATATCCTTATAATCTGTCCGTTAAGTCTTTCTACCAGTTCCGAATATTCGTTCTCTGGGTCAAGAATTGCGATATCGTCATTCGTGACGAAAAAGACATTTGTAATTTCACGTTTTGCGGAGAACGATTTACCACTGCCAGGTGTTCCCAAAATCAAGCCGTTTGGAGTTTTTAACAGTTTTCGGTCAGCCATTATCAAGTTATTAGATAGTGCATTAAGTCCATAGTATAATGCATCATCATGTTTTTGGAATAGTTCGCTCGTAGTAAATGGCATAAAACCTGCTGAAGCTGTTGTATTAATGCTACGATTGATAGGAACAAGGTTTATACCAAGTGGCAACATAGAAAAAAATCCCTCCTCTTGCATATAATCTAAGCGATACAATATGCAAGATTGTTTTTGTGCAAGGGACGTGGCTGTGAAAATCGTGTTATCTAATTTATCTTTTTCTAGGTCTGTGTGCTCTGCTATTAATGTAAAAATAAACAAACGTTCGTTTCGACTTTGTAAATCTTTTAAAAGAGATTTCATATCATCAATATAACTCATGAGGTCAGCTGATAATATTTCCATATCGTAACCCTCTGAAACAGCCTTTTTTTGTTGGTCTATTTTGGTTCTTTCAAGGTCTGTTAGTTTGCTTTTTACCATCTTTATAGCTTTTAGGTGGTCTATTGATTTCATGTGAATAGATATAGCTTGATTACCATCAATATCTAAAAAATCTGATAAAATTCTGTCAGAAATTTCGGGTGCTAAAACTTGCAAAAAAGACATTGCACCATTTCTAGCACCTGTCTTAAAAGTTCTTCCATCAAAATTGAAAGATGATGGAGCAATATAATCTTTTACTGATAAACCTGTCTTTGGTAACCAGTCCCACTCAAAGTTAAACTTTTCGTTATCTTCCATTCTCAGCATTAAATGCATCAATGCTAGTCGCTCTTTGCCGTTTAAAATTTTGCAACGAACACCAAGCCTTTTGAAATTGTTTTGTATTTCAACTTCTATACTTTCAAGCCGTGTTTTTGCCTTTTTATAAGAACCTAGCTTAGCACCAAAAGTCAGATACATTGTTTTTTGTGTGCCGTTATTTCCTCGTGATAGTTGATTTAATAGCATATTTGAGTATTCCTCACGTATGCTATTAAATTCATCATCTTGTTTTTTTAGTTCGACACTTTCAGCAAAATTATCCTCGTTTTCTGCTAAGTTTAGAAAAGAAAATTGAAAACTTATCTGAGGGTCAAAGTAATTTAAAAAACCGCACCAACCGTCAAAAATTGCTGATTTATCATCATTTTCAGCAAGTTGATAAGTAATATCCTCAAAAACAATAGTTTTTGAAAAAAAATCGTCCTTTACATTGCATATTCCGTCCATATACATTTTCTTGAAAGGAATAGACTCTTGAGCCGATTTCTCTTTTGTATTCTTGTTATGTTTTTGCTTTATATCCTTAACTTGCTGTTTTTGTTGCCCTGTCAACTTTTGCTTGTTTGCCGTTTGTGGTGTTTTTGCTTGTGGTGTTTTTTTGATTTTTGCTTGTAGTTCTGCAAATAACATTCGCAATTTCCCTTTCATAATCATATTGTTTTTCTAAAAGCAAGTAAAAACTTTGCGATTTATATTTTCTTTGTTTTTTTCTAAAAAACTTTACTGTTATTATTTGCCAAATAACTTTTTCAAATGTTTGACCATGCTTTTTAAACATAGCCATTAAAAAGCATGGCATCATAATTGCTATCATTGCTAATGTTGCAAAAGACGAATTAATGTCTTTTAGTAAAAAAAACACAGGTAAGCCAATTAGACCACCTGCCGAAAAACATAATAATTGTCGTTTTGTTAAATTGAAAATAAGTTTACTTTCAATATCATTTAAGTCTTTTGGAACTGAAACATAAGCCATTTTTCAAACCTCCTTAATGTGCTGTCCATATACTTTTACTTATTGAACCTGTTTTGAAAAGCATTACACATAGCAAAACGCTACACATCATGCACTGCCAAATTGCGTTAAGTACATCGTCAGAACTAACTATTGATGTTAACAAAATAGAGTATATAGCCAAACATATTATTATTAGAAAGCCTTGAAAAGCTAGTGCACACATAGCTTTGATATAGTTTTGTCCTAAGTTCCATTCCTTGTTTGTCATTGTCGCAAGTGGAATTGCACCCATTGATGTCATTAAATATATCTCTAACATTCTGCTATAAACTACGATAAAGATACAAACGCTTGCTACCATCAGAACAATTTTTTGTAAAAACGCTTGTAAAAAAACTAGCATTAAAGCACCTGCGTCCATAGTTTCTAATTCTGCTTGTAATGAGTCTAATAATTCTTCGGTAACATTTGTTGTCCCACCTAAAATACCACTCGCTTGTGATACAACGCTTTGTGATACATCAAATATTCCTATTATAATAGGAAAAGTGTTTGATACTAGTAAAACAGCCACAAATGTTTTAAAAATCCATTTAAAAATATCTGATGTTGGTAAATCATTCATGTTGTTTTTTTCAATTACCATGTGAATAAGTTCATAGCACATCACAAAGGTTAATATCATTCCTGCAATAGGTAAAATAACATTATCGGATATTGTCTTAATCATATTAAATACATCACCATTGAAAGCTTGCGGTGTAAGACCAATTATTGATTGTGCATTGTCAATCTCTGTGTTAACAGTGGTAAAAACTTCGCCTAAGGTTGACATTATCATAGGAATTAACAATCCAGCAATCCAATCATTAATTGCATCGGTTATCCAATCCATAATATACCTCGTTTACACGGTGAAAAGCGTTGAAAGTGACGGAACTAAGAGAACTCCAATTAGAGCTATGCCACCGCCTGCCATAAGTTGTTTAATACCTTGGGACTTTGCACCTGCGTTGTCATTTCCGTATCCCTCAAGCAAGTTAATAACTCCCCAAAGTCCAAGTCCTGCACCTATTGATATAACCAATGTTTGTAGTACTCCTACTGCCTCTGCAAAAAAAGTCATAATTTTTCTCCTTTATTGTTTGTTAATTTTGATTTTTGTTGATTTTTGATTTAAAATTTTTTGGACGTTTACATTATTAAATCATAGACATTCCTCCTTTTTTTATCAACTTGTAGTTATTTCTTCATCACTATCTATAACAAATTCAAAATTTAAAAACTCTTCGTCTGCTCTAATTTTTTTTGAATTTTGTTTGACATATTCTTCAATATCAAAAGTGTTTTTAACATTAAAATCAGATAAATACTTATAATTCGGGTGTTTGGTAATATCATATTTATTGCTTAAAAATGGTCGAACACCTCTTAATTGTAAAACACATTTTCCACCATCCATAACAGCCAGTTCGTCCATGCTCATTAAATCCTTACCAAGTTTTTGGTAATTTAGCCCATAACTGCGGTTTTGTCCTCGTGTATCAGATGTGTTGTAACTATCAATAGTTTCTTTTCCCATAGTTTCAGTCAAATCTTTGAGTGTTGTTTTTTCTTTGCCACCTAAAAAAACCATGCTATCGCAGTTGCCAATTATGGTATCAGCATTATCTTTGTATAGTGCTTTTAATTGACTTTGAGCCTGT
>JAWXUN010000083.1:0-7401 GCA_044426425.1 Clostridia bacterium
CCAATCGTATTTTAATACATTCATTTTTTCCAAAAAACCCTTCTCTATATTAAATAAATTTATACTAGACATCTTTATACTTATATGATATAATATATAATATAAAATGTCAATAGAAAAATAAATTATTTTGGAGGATATTATGACAAAGATTTGTAAAGAAAAGATAAGCGAATTTGATATAGACGATGCTGTTTTCGCTATCAACGAAACTCTTTTGAACTGTAAAGACAACGAAGAAATTGTTTTTGAAAAAGCTCAATACGATATTCACACTCTATACGCAAAGCAAGAATTTTGTTTTATTTCTAACAACGATTACGGCCTAAAAAATCTTGCTTTTCCACTTTTCAACAAGAAAAACATAACAATTGATGGTGCTGGCTCAAAGCTTAATTGCATTGGCAGAATTTTGCCTTTTTACATGACAAATTGCGAGAATATCACTATCAAAAATTTTGAGATTGACTACCAAAGACCGTTTTTTAGCCAAGGAGAGATTATGGAAACAGCTGATAACTATGCTGTTTTTAACATAGACAAAAATATTTATCCTTATGAAATTTTTAACGGCTTGGTTCGTTTTACAGGTGAAGAATACGACAGCCTATATGTTCACGGTTTGCTTGAGTTTGACAAAAACGACAGACGACCTATTCCAAATGTTTTTGATAATTCACCTTGTTGTAGCATAAGAGGCGAGGAAACAGAAGCTGGCTATCTAAAGGTATTTTTTGATTGGGAATTTAAGCCAACAGTTGGAAACATAATGACAATCAAACACGAGGAGAGATATTGCCCAGCAATTGCTGTTGATAAGTGTAAAAATATAAAATTTGAAAATATTACAATCAGAAACGCTGGTACAATGGGCGTTGTGGCACAGTTCAGCGAAAACATTTCACTTGACAAAGTTGACATTTTCCCAGACCCAAAAACCGACAAAGTTATGTCTATAAATGCCGATGCAACTCACTTTGTCAACTGCACAGGCACTGTTTTGGTGGAAAATTCAAGACTAGAAAGTATGCTTGACGATATCATCAACGTGCACGGAAACTATTTTAGAGTATCGCATATTATTAATAACAAAAATATAATAGTAGAAATTCCGCATTTTCAACAAGTTGGTGCTTATGGCATTAAAGACGGAGCAAAAATTTTGATTTGCAACAAAAACACAATGCTTGGCATTGCCGAAAACAGAATTTTGAGAACAAAAGTTATCAACAATAAATATTATAATGTTGAATTAAAAACGGAATTTGATTTTGACCCTAACACAGAATATTGCATTGACGATATTGATGCATATCCAGAGGTAATTTTTAGAAACAATGTTTGCGGATTTAACAGAGCGAGAGGACTTCTTTTGACATCTAGCAAAACCATGTTAGTAGAAAATAACGTGATTGACTCAGAGGGCAGTGCGGTTAAAGCGAATGGTGATATGCACAATTGGTACGAGTCCACAAATCTTTCTAAACTTATTATTCGTGGCAATAAACTCAGAAGAAGAAATCAAATTAACTGGGGTCTTGCACTGATTGACATAGACCCAGGAATGAAAAAACAGGTTGAGGGCGAGTATTTTCATGGTGATATCATCATCGAAAACAACGAGTGTATCCTAGACGAAACTCCTCTTTTTATGGGATATAGTTTTAACAGTGTAGAAATCAAAAATAACAAAATTATCGACTTAAGTGGAAAAATTAAAAGCGACAAAGATTTAACAATTGACTGCTCAAATTGTGGAAAAGTTTTTATCGAAAACAATATTTATTAAATGGAGGATAATATGAAACAGCCAAATATATTATTTGCACTAGCAGACGATGCCTCACACATGGGAATTTATGGGCACGATTTTGTGTATACTCCAAATTTTGACGAAGTTGCAAAAAACGGCATACTTTTTCAAAATTCTTTTACAACTAACCCAAAATGTGCACCGTCGAGAGCATCAATTTTGACAGGCAGACACACTTGGCAACTCAAAGAGGGTTGTACTCATTTTTGTGAGTTTCCTGCAAACTTTTTGCTATTTCCTGACTTGCTAGAAAATGTTGGATATCACGTTGGATTTACTGGAAAAGGTTGGGGACCTGGCAATTATGAAATTAACGGATACAAAAGAAATCCGGCTGGAAACGAATACAACAAATATACACTTACACCACCTGAAAACAGCCAAATTTTTAACACAGACTACGCAAGAAATTTTGAGGATTTTTTGAGTGAGAAAAATGACAATCAGCCTTTTTATTTTTGGTATGGTTGCCGTGAACCTCACCGAGCTTATATTGACGGCGAGGGAATTTCCCACGGAAAAGACCCAAAAAAGGTTAAAATTCCTGCTTATTTACCTGATAATGATATTGTGAGAAGTGATTTTTGTGACTATGCTTTTGAGATAGACTGGTTTGACGAGCAACTTGGAAAAATTATTCAAGTGCTAAAAGACAAGGATGAATACGAGAACACATTGATTGTTGTAACATCGGATAATGGCTGTCCGTTTCCGAGGGTTAAGGGTCAAATGTATGAGCAAGATTTTAATTTGCCACTTGCAATTTCTTGGGAAAATAAAATTAAATCTGGTAGGGTGATTGAGGATATCATAAGTTTTGTTGATTTTGCACCGACATTTTTGGAACTAGCTGGAGCAGAAATTCCTGAAAGTCTAAGTGGAAAAAGCTTGAGCGACATTCTTTTTTCTGAGAAAGACGGACAAGTAAACGAAGAGAGAAACAGAGCGTATATGGGCAGAGAACGTCACGACATGGGCAGACTTGATGACAAAGGATACCCTGTTAGATGCATCCGAACTCCACAGTTTTTGTATTGCAGAAACTTTGAACCATCGAGAACACCAGCTGGAAATCCAGAAACTTTTTATGCTAATTGTGATAACTCTCCAACAAAAACTTGCATTTTGCACCAACACGCAGACAACAACAATTTTTATTATAATTTGTCTTTTGGACTTCGTCCGCTAGAAGAACTATATGATATTAAAAAAGACCCAGAATGTATGCATAATCTGGCGAATAACGAAGAATTTTTTGAAATAAAAGAAAGCCTTTGGAAAGAGCTTTTTGAAGAACTACAAAAAACAGACGACCCAAGAGTATTTGGAAACGGTGATATTTTTGATACATATCGTTTTATAAATAATCCGCCACACGCATGGTATAATTTTAAAAAATCGTGGTACAAAGAAACATAAATCTAATCTTTTAGATAAAAAAATCCCCCATGTTTGATTTATCAAACATGGGGGAATTTTTTTATCTTATTCTACCGTATAGTGGTGCGTCTGCGTCTTTTTTACGCTCTATAACATCGTCTAGCGGTTTTGACTCATACACTCTGTCTGTGTTGTCATAAATAACAGCTTGTTGAACTTTTTTTCTAAATTCGTTATTCTCTTTTGTGTTTGGAATACTATCGGATTTATTGAAATTTCTGTTGTTGTTATTTTTGTTATATGGAGGTCTTTTGCCATCACGAGAATTGTTATTTGGTCTTCTGTCTTTGTTAAATCTTGGTTTTGGAGTGAATTTTCTCTCTCCATCAACAGGTCCAATAACAACGTGCCTTGTTAAATCTTCTCCCTCACTCCAAGATTTTACACCTTCTACTGAATTTGCTGCAAAGTGAATTATTCTTCTTTCATAAGGGTTCATTGGTTCAAGAATTTGATTTTTGCCATATTTAATTGCTTTTTGGGCAATTTTTTTGCCAAGTTTTTCAAGAGTTTCTTTTCTTTTTTCTCTGAATGTTCCAACATCAATCGAAATTCTCATGTATTTATCTTCGCCTTGGTTTGCAACAAGTGAGGTTAGATATTGCAAAGAGTCTAGCGTATCTCCCCTATGTCCGATAATAAAGCTGATGTCTTCTGCTTTTAGATTTATGTTTAGACCTTCTGCCTCATCTTCTTGAGCTTCTATCTCTAAATCACTTACGCCCATTGCAGAAAATATTTTTGTTAAATACTCAATGGCTTTTGACTTTGGTGTTATTTCTACAAAAGCTCTAACTTTTGCTGGACTTCCTCCGAACAAACCGAAAGTTTTTTTGACAGCTTCTTCTAATACTTCCATTTGTGCTTTGCTTGGCTCAATACCAAGCTCTTGACAAGCGTTTTCAAAAGCAATTTGGCTTGTTTCGCCAGTTGCTATAAATTCTCTAATCACAAAAAATCCCCCTTTTTTTTATTTTTTATTTCCCATATAGTCATTATTTGACTTGTTTGACTTGTTATTTTTCTTTTTTGCATTTTTGCCGTTTTGGTTTTGATTTTGAGCGTTTTCGTTGATATTTTTAGACGCATCTATTCTATCAGCAATTTGTTTTTGTGCAGTTAATGAAAGAGGTTTAAATCCTTCTTCTTGTAATTGTAGTGTTACAAAGCGAGAAGCCTCTGCGTTTGCTGTCATGTGATTTGCACTAAAATTTTTGTTAATAATATAATATTGTCCTGCACTCACAACTTGGTTTGAAATCCAATAGAAACCAACAGCTGCTGGGAATGTATATGCCCACCAAGCTGAAAGTAGTGGCATAACAAACATCATACCTTTCATACAGCCTTGTTGTGACTGAGCTGAACCCGAGGTTTTGCTCATATAGAACGACATAAACCACGATGACAATAATGACAATAGCGGAATTAGCCACAAGAATTCAAAGAAATCTGATTCTGATGGGAATTGTAACAAATCTAGACCTGCAAATGTAAAACCAGTTGAGAATTTTTCTATTTTCTCCATATCCTCATAAGTAAACATTGTGAGTGTATCTTTGTATTCGCTCCAGTTTCTAACAATTTCTAGCTCTGGATAACTAATTGTTCCGAGTTCTTCTTGAATAACAGATGTAGCCTCTGTAACTTTTGAAGAATCAATATGTAAGGTATTTGTGATTGGGCTGATAACAGCTCCATAAATACCAAGCATGATAATCATTGGCAAAATTGAATTTAAACAACCAGAAGCAGGGTTAAATCCCTCTTTTTGATATAGATTTTGCAATTCTTCGTTATATTTTGTTTTGTTGTTACCATATTTTTCTTTTAGCTCGTTTTGTTTTTTTGTCATACGAGCTTGTCCAGCCATATTTCTTTGTTGTTTCAAAGTGAATGGGAACATAATTACTTTTAAAATAACAGTAAAAATTATGATAGCTATACCGAAATTGTTAAAAATATTATATAAAAACCACAGTAAATATCCAAAAATACTGCCTATAAATCCAAAAATATCCAAGATTATTCTCCTTAGTATCCGCAAATTGCGAATTTTTTTATTTTTTTATTTCTTTTTCAGAAAATTTTTTTAATCTTAAAGTGTCGTTCTCTTTTTTTAAGGGAACTGGATCGTATCCACCTTTGCAAAATGGGTTGCATCTTAAAATTCGCCACAAAGACATAAGTCCACCTTTTAGAGCCCCATATTCTTCTAGTGCGGTAAGTGCATAAGACGAACAAGTTGGGATAAATCTGCAAGTTGGATATCTTTTTCGTGGAGAAATATATTTTTTGTAAAACTTTACAAGAAATATAAAAATGTTTTTCATTTTTAAACGACCTCTATCAAGCCCGCACTTTTAAATTGTTTTAAAAGCACTTTTTTTATATAGGTACTTTTGCAATGAGGTGTTTTTCCTCTTGCTACTAAAACAATGTCATGATTTTTTGGCAATAAATCCATAATTTCTCTCATTGCCTCTCTTAAAACTCTTCTTGCTCGGCTACGCATAACGGCGTTTCCCACTTTTTTGCTGGTGGTAATACCAAGTCTTGTTTCTGGTATTCTACTTTTAGAAATGTATATGACAACACAAGGGGTTACAATTGTCTTTCCCCTTGAATAAATTCTCTTATAATCTCTATTCTCACAAATACTATTAATTTTCATAAAATCATACAAAGAAAGGCCATTCGGAAAAAATCTTAAATCGCAAAAGAAACTTTACAATATCTAGGATTTTGTTCCAAATTGCCCCTAACAATTATCAATATGATAAATGTGCTCTTCCCTTTGCTCTGCGACGTGCAAGCACTTTACGGCCGTTTTTATCGGACATTCTTTTTCTAAATCCGTGCTCCTTTTTTCTGTGAAGCTTTTTTGGTTGATATGTTCTAAGCATAAATTTCAGCCTCCTTTCAGCTAATACTAACTTCTCGCAATATTTTAATAAAAGCAAACATCTTTTGAAGTGTCTGGTTTTTAAGCCAAGGAATATAATCCTTGCAAGATGTAATTATACCTTAAATACAAGGCTTATGTCAACACAAAATTGAAATTTTTTTATATTTTTTAAGTTTTTTTTGAATTTTTAAAATTTTTAGTGCTTTTTCTAGGTTTTTTAACTATATATTGTGGTTAACTAAGCTGAATTTATTCTCAACTTATTATGTTAAAATTATTATAAAAAAACTTTTCAAATCCTTGTAATTTTTCTACTTTTGTGCTATAATTAACCTAATTAGCCTATCATAAGGATATATAGTCTTTTTAGCTAATAAATTAAGAAAAACAATCTCTGCAATTACGTTTGCAAATAGCTTGTTTTTTTATAAAAAACCTATATGTAGAAAATGAATGAAAATGGATAAGAGAAAAGGATGTAGTAAAAAAAATGGAATCATTTAACGAGGCCTGGGAATTAGTATGTGATTATTGTAAAACGCAAATGACAGATGTTGCTTTTAAAACATGGTTTGTAAAAATAGAACCTATTTCAATTGATTTTGAACAAGGAATTGCAATTATTCAAGCACCTAATGACTTTCACAAACAAACACTAACAAGGTGTTACACAAAATTGTTATCAGATGCATTCACTCATGTATTTGGAATAGAGATGAATCATAAAATAATAGTAAAAAATCCAACTTATGCTCCACAAAAAAAAGTTCCTGTAAAAGTTGGGGATTATTACGACCTTACGTTTGACACATTTATTGTAGGACCATCAAATAATTTTGCACACGCAGCTTGTGTTGCTGTTTCAGAAAAACCTGCTATGATTTATAATCCACTTTTTATATATGGAAATCCAGGACTTGGAAAAACTCACTTATTAAAAGCTGTTTCTAGTTCTGTTTTAAACCGTTTTCCTGATATGAACATTGTTTATGTAAAAGGTGACGAATTTACGAATGAGCTTATTGAAGCTATTCAAAAAGGTACGACTCCGTCTTTTAGAGAAAAATATAGAAAAGCAGACGTATTACTTGTGGACGATATTCAGTTTATTGCTGGAAAAGAATCGACACAAGAAGAATTTTTCCATACATTTAACACTTTGTATGAGTCAAGAAAACAAATTATCTTAACATCGGACCGTCCGCCAAAAGACATTGCAACACTTGAAGAGCGTTTGAAA
>JAWXUN010000084.1:0-7258 GCA_044426425.1 Clostridia bacterium
AAAGACAGCGGAGTTATGCCGAGCATGGATATTCAGATAACAAACGAAGACCCTATTTCTTCTGCCGGTAGACAGACAATTATTCTAAAAAATTGCCTTTCTAACGGTGGTGTTATCACAAAGTTTGATGCTGACACACAAGTTTTGACAGAGGAGATTACAGGCACATTTGACGATTGGGAAATGCCTGAGGAGTTCAGTTTGATTAGTGGTATGTAAGGCGTGATTTTAAATTGAAAAAATGAGAGGTTTTTGATGAATTTATCTGCGTTTTTTGCACAGAATGCAAAGAAGATTGACAAGGAAAAATATGTGCCGTCCAAAAGATTTTTGGACGGCGAAAATGTTCTTGAGTGGGAATTGATTTGTATTACCGCTCTTGAAAACAATGCTATTAGAGATAGCTGTTACAAAATGGTGATAAATCCAAAAAGGGGAGAAGAGAGCCGTGTGCTTGACACTGGTTTGTATCAAGCAAAAATCACTGCTAGGTGTGTGGCTTTTCCGAACCTTGAGGACATGGAACTGCAAAATTCTTATGGTGTTAGGACGAGTGAGGACTTGATAAGAACAATGCTTAGCCCTGGCGAATTTGAGAATTTGAGCGAAAAGGTTTTGGAAATAAATGGTTTTAAAAGTGAAAACGAGCTTGTTGATATAGCAAAAAACTAATCAAGGGAGGCGATAGCGACGCTAACTATGCGTTCTATTGTCTCCACCATTTTAACATGAAACCGAGCGATTTCCTTTCTTTGTCACCAAACGAAAAGGCTTTTGTAAAAGCGTCTATTGATATAAAAATAGAAGAAAAAAAGAAAGGGGGAAGATGATTTGGCAAACGAACAAAATTTGCTTTTTTGGAGTAATCCGCTGATTGATAGTTTTAAAAACAATGTGTCTGATGCTTTTTCTGGCTTTAAAAACTTGACTAGTTCGCCAAAAAGCGGGAGTTTGGCGAATAAAAACATATTGAATAATTTTGAGGAAAATAATTTTTTTGAAAATGAAAACAACAGTTTTAACTCACAAAATTCTATGTTTAATTTAATGTCGCAACAAAAAAATCTTGAGAAATTAAGTGAAAAAGAAAATTTTAGTGAAAGTGTTTTTAATAACACTATAAAAGAAAACGACAAAAACTATTTGAGTGAAAAAGATTTTTTTGCGTCAGAAAAATTTGCTAGTGAAAACAATAATTATTTTGACAAGCAAAGTGAGTTTAACAGCATCGAAAGCGAAAAGGCTAGTGAAATTAGAAACGATGTTTTAAGAGAACAGATGGCGAGCAATTTGACAGATATTAAGCTTGATATGTCGGGCATGAGCAACAACATAAATAACGAAATGGACATTGACACAGTTGTGAAAAAGCTGACAGAAAAAATTGAAACGGCACTTATGACATCGGCAGAGGGGGTGCATTTAAGTGTATAGATTTTATATTGGCAATATTTTGTTGCCAGTTGCTCCGAGTTCGCTAAGTGTAACTTATAAAAACCAAAACACTAGTCTTTATTTGATTGACGAAAGTGAATATAGCATTTTAAAGAAAAAGGGCTTGCAAGAATATTCTTTTTCTATTTTACTGCCTGCACAAAATTATCACTTTGCTCTTTATGACAGCAGTTTTAAACAGCCTTCTTATTATATTGAAGCTTTTGAAAGTCTGAAAGATGCAAAAACTGTTTTTGATTTTACGGTGATTTCTCCAGATAATTCCGACGGAATGATTAACAAAAAAGTGAGCCTAGAGAGTTATTCTGTTAAATATTTAGCTGAAGATATTGGCGATGTGCAAGTTGAAATGAAGCTTAAGGAATACGTACATCACAGTACAAAAGTGGTTGTGTTAAGCTCTGGGACAGGGACTAGTACAAGCGTTTTGGGTGGTGACAGGGCAGATGCAATTGTGACGACAAGTTCGTATCAAGAATATACAATCAAAAGTGGCGACACACTTTGGGGAATTGCAAAAAAGTATTATGGCAGTGGTTCGGATTATCCGATTATTTATAATGCGAATAAAACTTTGCTTGATTCTGTTGCTGTTAGCAGAGGTTATCCGTCTGGCAGTGGGGATTGGTGGATTTTTCCTGGAACTACTATTATTATACCTTAAGGAGAGATTATGGAAGATTTTAATTATACGGTTACGAATGATTTTACAAATGAATATCAGAGCGATTTGGATTTAGAAATTCTTTTTGAGAATGAAAGTGGTGTTTATCAACCTGTTGTTTGTGATGAGATTTGTTTGGAATATAGCAGAAGAAACAGCCCTGGTTCTTTGAGCTTTAGCTGCATAACAGATGGGCAGTACGAAATTTTTGAGGGGAATGTTGTGAGTTTGAAATGTGGGGGAGAAAATCTCTTTCTAGGTTATGTTTTTAAAAGGACAGAAACTTCTCCCTCAAAGATTTCTGTATTGTGTTACGACCAACTTAGGTATCTCAAGAACAAGTCTTATCTTTCTTATACTAACAAAAAATTCTCTGATGTTTTAAAAACTATTGCTAGTTCATATAGGCTGAATTTGGGCACGGTTGAGGACACTAGCCATGTTATCGCCCAGAGAATAGAAGAAGCTACGCTTTTTGATATTCTTGGGAATGCTCAGGATGAAACAGAGAGCAAAACAGGCAAGCAGTTTGTTTTGTATGATAATTATGGCAAGTTGTCTTTGCAAGAGATATCTTCTCTTTTTGTGCCGATTATGATAGACGAAACAAGTGCAAGTTCGTATAGCTATGTGACGAGTATTGACAAAGATGTTTATACAAGAGTGACGGTGGCACAGAACAATAGCTATACTGGGCAGAGAGATTTGTTTGTTTCTGATGATGTGACACAGCAAGATTCTTGGGGTGTGCTTGAATATTGGCAGACAAATGAAACGCTGACAAGTTCTGAACTGAAGGAACTTTCTAAGAGTCTTTTGGAGCAATACAGCCAAAAGAAAAAAACACTTAGTCTGAATAACTGCATTGGCGATACACGGGTTATAGGTGGTTCGTCTTTGGTTGTGGGGATAAAACTCAATGATGAAATTTTAAATGAAATTATGATTGTTGAAAAAGTTAAGCATAAATTTTTGTCTGGTTCACACACGATGGACTTGGATTTGAGTTCTGTTCGTGGCGATTTTTCGATTTAAGGAGTGATGTTTTTTTGATACCGACAAGTAATGGATTGATTGAAAAAATTGTTGAGTTAAACAGTGATATGCCCAGCCGAACTTTTAAAATTATCGACAACAGGATTGTGGGATTTGTGGAAGAAGAAGAGGCTTTGGCTCAAGCAATTGATTTGATTTTGAGAACAGAAAGATGTGAGTTTGCAATTTTTAGTAGCGAATACGGCACGGAATTGCAGGATTTGTTTTTAATGAATGAAGAACTTTTTGACGCAAGGCTTGAGATGCGGATTGAAGATGCACTTTTGGCAGATGTGAGGATTAACAGCATAAGCGATTTTGAGCTTAGTCGTGATAAAACTGATGTGTATGTTAGTTTTACGGTGAACAGCGTATATGGAGAAATAAGCTATGAAAGGAAGATGTAAATGTATGAAGATGTAAGTTATGAAGAAATTCTTGAGAGAATGCTTGAGAGGGTTTCGGACAGTTTGGACAAGCGAGAGGGTTCTGTTATAATGACGGCTTTAGCACCAATTGCAATGGAAATTTTTCTTTCTTATCTGGAGTTAGACAGAATAATTGTTGAGAGTTATGCGGACACACAGTCGAGAGATTATCTTATTTTGAGAGCGAGAGAAAAGGGCATTGAGATAAACGAAGCTAGTGCCTCGCACTGGACAATTAGCAGTGACACAGAGCTTGAGATTGGTATGCGTTTTTCGGTTGATGATTTTACTTTTGCGATTGAAGAAGATTTGGGCGACGGTGAATATCAAATGATATGCGAACAGACAGGAGATGGCTCGAATGTTTTGACAGGCGAGGTTTTGACTTTGCAATACGTTGAGGGACTATCTGCTGTTAGCTTGCTTGAACTTGTTATAGCGGGTGAAGAAGAAGAGGACACAGAGAGTTTGAGAGAAAGATATTTTGAAGCGATAAAGGCACAGGCTTTTGGCGGAAATGTTGCAGATTACAAAGAAAAGGCACTTGCGATTGACGGCGTGGGAGAAGTGAAAGTTGTGCCAGTTTGGGACGGTGCAGGCACGGTGAAAGTTATTATTACATCTGCCGAGAACACAGAGCCAAGCGACACTTTGGTAGACGTGGTACAAGATGTTTTTGACCCAAATTCTGGCGATGGAATGGGACTTGCACCAATTGGTCATACCTGCACTGTTTCGCCTGCTACGGCGGTGGAAATTGTTTTTTCGGCAACTGTGAGCACCAGCCTTTCGGCGACACAAATTAGTGAGAGCATTGCCCTTGTTCTTGACGATTATTTTAAGAGTTTGACGGCAAAATGGAGCGATAGCGAAAATATTATAGTGAGAATTAATCAGATAGAATCGAGAATTTTGGAGATAAGCGGTGTTAGTGATATCACTAATAGCAAAATCAATGGCGATGCGAGTAATCTGGAACTTGACTTTGATGAAATTCCGATTAGGGGGGCTGTGAATGCGACAGTTGCTTGAGCATTTGCCTGACCATTTCAAAGAAATAGAAGAGATTGTTGCCATAATGGAAACAGCTCAGATTGAGATTGATGAGTTGTTTGTAAATCGCTATAAAATTTTAGATAATCAATTTTTGGAAACGGCAGACAGTGACGGGCTTGAAAGACTAGAAAAAATTTATTCTGTGAGTTCTAACAGTTTTTTGGAAACAGAGGACAGGCGTTTTGCACTTAAGACATTGATGATTGAAAAAAGACCAACCACACTTAATTTCTTAAAAAATCAGCTTGAGCTAATCTGTGGAAAAGATAATTTTGAAATTGTAGAAAATTTTGACGGCTATGAGATAGAAGTTAGGCTTGCTCTTTCTAAAAGTGAAAATGTGGCGGCTGTTACGGATTTAGTTTCTGCTATAATTCCTGCTAACATGGAGGTTATTGTGGATATTCTGTATAGCAAATATGGAGATTTTGAAGAGAAAACACATGACTGGTTAGGCGATTATAGCTATGATGAAATGAAAGAAGAATTTGTTTAAGATGAAAAGAGGTATTTAATAATGGCGAGTTTTACAGAAAATTATTTGCTGAAAAAACCGAGCGAAACTGATTTTTATAACATTGATGATTTCAACGATAATTCGGATATCATTGACGAAGAATTGGTAAAGAGATTAGAAATTCCAGATAGTTTTGTAAGTGGAAATATTCCGCAGTTTAATTCAAGCGGAAATGTTGTTGACAGCGGAAAATCAATTTCTGCTTTTTTGTCTAGCACGGCTACTTATAGCACACTTGGTGCAGAAAAATCTGGTGAGGCACAAAAGGTTCAAGACAATTTGACTAGCCATGTTAACGGTAGTAATTTGCATTTGACAGATGAGATTGTTGCAAAACTGGCAAAGGTGATTACTAGCGACGAAATTGTTATAAGTTCTGTTCAGCCAGAGGCGATAGACGGAACTGTTTGGATTAAGATTGAATAAACAAGGAGGCTTATATGGCAAGTTTATATAGCCCTACAAAGGTGTTTGTTAGCGAAGAAGTTTTTGAGGACAATGTAACGGTTAACTGGATAAAATCTACGAGTAATAGCACAAGTGATTTGTCTGGTTTTTTGTTACAACAAAGGATAAGCTCTGACTCTGTGGGCTGGAAAGCATGGGAGCAAATTGCTGATATACCAGCTGTTTATGATGAATATAGCTATGAGCCGAGTATTGTTAGGGGCGAATATATTCAGTTTAGGATATGCGAAAAATCTATTAGCGGAACTGCTTATAACTCTGATTGGACATTGTCTGATGTGGCGAGAAAAAACAGCTTGCCGAGCGATGTTGAGGCTCTGTATATAGACAAGTTGACGTATCAAACTGGTGAAAAACTCCTTTTGACATGGTCCTCAAGTTCTGACATTGATGATGCTGTTAACTCTTATGAAATTCAAATTTCTAAGAATGATAGTTTTTGGGAAACTTATGAAAAAGTTTATACTCTTGAATGCATAATTGACCCAGAAGAGTTTGGCAATTCAAGCAAAATTAAGTTTAGAATTGCTGCGATTGACACGCTTGGTGCGAAAAGTGGATACACCGAAAGTGGCGTGGTTTATCGCAATGACAGTGCACAGGTGCGAGTTTGTGTTGATGGTGCGTATCAAGAAGTGAATGTTTACTATTGCAAAAATAGTGAGTTTGAAAGAGTGAATGTTTATGTTTGTAGCAATAAATCTTTTGAAAGCGTGAGTGTTTGATGAGTGATATTATACAATTAATTAAAAAAGCTGCTGTTGATGCCATTGATGCAGAAAATCCGACACAGGTGATTTTTGGCTTTGTTGAAAGTCTTGAGCCGTTTGAAGTTAGGATAAGTCAAAATGTGTTGTTGACAGAAAGTTTTATGATTTTAGGCTCGACTATTAGAAGTTTGTGGTATAACAATCAGCTGAATGTTGATGACAGGGTTTTGATTGTAAGAGAACAAGGCGGACAAAAATATCTTGTTATGGATATAATTCCTGATGATGCGTGGTTGCCTGAATACATGAAAGGTGAGGACGGAACGGACGGAGTTGACGGAACTGACGGTGTAGACGGCACAGACGGTGTTGACGGAACGGACGGAGTTGACGGACAAGACGGCACAACATATTATACATGGATAAAATACGCTTCTACAATAACTGGCGATGATATGTCGGATAATTCTTCTGGAAAAGAATATATCGGAATTGCTTGTAATCAAACTAGTCAAGAAGAAAGTGAGATTGCGAGTGACTATAAATGGGCACTTATCAAGGGAGCAGACGGACAGGACGGCACTAACGGCATAAACGGCGAAAACGGTGCTGACGGTGGTAGCTATTATACTTGGCTTAAGTATGCGGACTCGCCCACTAGTGGCATGAGCGAAAGCCCCACAGACAAAACATATATTGGTTTAGCGTACAACAAAACTTCTATCACAGAAAGTAGTGACTACGGCGATTACACTTGGTCGTTAATTAAAGGTGAGGACGGTTCTGACGGTATTAATGGTGTGGACGGAGCAGACGGACAGCAACTTTATACATGGATAAAATATGCAGTGAGTGACACTGGTTCGGATATGTCTAACGACCCAACAGGCAGAGAATATATAGGCATCGCATACAACAAAAGCAC
>JAWXUN010000085.1:0-7225 GCA_044426425.1 Clostridia bacterium
GACGGAACAGACAGAATTGCATACGAACTTTTGTTATAAATTATTTATTCAGAAATACCTTTTACTTTCATAAGTGATTTAATTGCTGGAATTTGGAATAATACAGATGCAGCAATTGCTGTTAAGATAATTTCTGGAAGCATATATGCACCGTTGTAGCAAACAGAATATAGCAATAGGTTCCAGTCTTCTGGTGCCCAAATTGCAAAGACAGTTATTCCAGAAATTACGTGGAAAACAAATCTAAGTGCAAGTGCAATTGTTATACCAACGCAAATGCCTTTAATTCCACCTTTTCTAAAAATGCCAGATAGACCAAGAGCTGTATAAGCAAGCAGATAGTCGCAAACAAGGCAAGCTGTGAAAGTGAGAGGTGTAAGACCATAGGTCATAACAGCTGATAGGTCGAGTGCTATTTGGATTAGTGCATAGATAAACGCACTAGTTAGGCCCCATCTTGTGCCATAGCAAAGAGCAATCATTGAGATTGGCAACATAGATAGCAAAGTGATTGAACCGCCCAAAGGCATTGGAACAATTTTTACCATGCTAAGTGCCGCCGCAAGTGCTAGGAGCATCGCTGTGATAACAATTCTTTGGATATTTGCTGAGTTTTTTTGAGTTGACATTTTGTTTTACCGCTTTCTTTATAAAAATTTTTCTTCAATAAATCCAAGAAAGTGAAACATTAAAAAAAGAAAAAGTGAGATATACGCAAAGGTATAATCTCACTCAAATAATTGAAGTAACATTTCCCTACGTTGGCATTACCCAAATCAGGTTATAAGGGTCGAAACTTAATTGTTTCCTCTCAGTCGGAACACCGACTCCCCAGACTTATTGATATCTTTAGTGTAACATAAAAGAAATAAATTGTCAATATTTATATTAAAAAGGCGGTCAATATGACGAATAAATTTATCTGCCCAAGTTGCAAATCTGTGCTAAATCCAAAAGAAAAAGCACTAGTTTGCGAAAATGGGCACAGTTACGACATTGCAAGGCAAGGATATGTGCACCTTTTGATGTCTAACAAAATGCACTCAAAAAACCCAGGCGACACAAAAGAAATGGTAGACGCAAGGCGAAGTTTTTTAGAAAAAGGATACTATGATATTTTCGCAAACAAAATTTGTGAGCTTATAGAAAAATATGGCAAAAATGCAGAGTTTATCCTTGATGCTGGCTGTGGCGAGGGATATTATTCTAACAAATATTCGGCTGTTACAAAGGCGGAGATTGTTGGTTTTGATATATCAAAATTTGCAGTTAAATCTGCCTCGGCTAAATACAAACACATTGATTTTGCTGTTGCAAGTTGCTTTAATATTCCGATAAAAGAAAATTCTTGCGATATTTTGCTAAATGTTTTTTCGCCAATGGCAGAGAGCGAATTTTTGAGAGTTTTGAAAAAAGATGGAATTTTTATCTATGCAATTCCTGGCAAAAGACATCTCTTTGAGCTAAAAGAAGTACTTTATGAAAAGCCTTATGAAAACGAGGAAAAAGATAGCGAATACAAGGGGCTAGTTCTTCTTGATAGAATTAGTGTTAAAGGAAAAATTTCTCTTTCAAAAAGCGAGGATATATGGAATTTGTTTTCGATGACGCCATATTATTGGAAAACGGATATAAAAGGTTCTCAAAAACTGAAAGAAACAGAAAAACTAGATACAGAAATTCACTTTGATTTTCTTGTGTATCAAAAAAATAAATAGAAAAAGTATGGAGAAACATGATAAAATATAAAATACTCTCGTCAATTTCATTGTTATTTTGGCTGTTGTTAATCATAATATTATCTTCGCAAAACGGAACGGACACAGCACAAACAAGCTATAAAATATCGTCTTTTGTTAGCAAGCTTTTTTATAATAATGCTAACATAAGCGACATAAAATCTGTTGATTTTGTGATAAGAAAAATCGCACACATTGTTTTGTTTTTTGGCTTGGGCTTTTCGATTACTCTTTTTGGCTTTGCGTTTTTTATTGAAATGATTGATTTTAAGTTTTTGGTGTTAATTTCGGTAGTTTTAAGCGTATTAACTGCATTTTTGGACGAATGGAGAAAGCAGTTTATTGTGGGCAGACATTTTGATATATACGAAAGTATGATAAATATTGGTTCTGCCATAGTGGGTGTCGCTTTTATGTATTTATTCCACAAATTTTTTAGTGGAGAATGATTATATAGCAAATAAAAAAACGTGTAAAAACAATTTTTTTTCGTTGTTTTTACACGTAATTTTTTTATCTTTTAATCCATGTTGAGCGAGAGAACAAAATCAAGACAGGAAAGAGCTCAAGCCTGCCGATTAACATATTTATGCTAAGAATAATTTTGCTAAAATCGCTAAACTGCGAGAAATTGCCAGTCGGGCCAACCTCGCCAAGACCAGGGCCTATGTTATTGATACAAGCGATGACAGAAGTGACCGTTGTTGTGATATCAAATCCATCAATAGATATCAAGATAATCGAAGTCGCCACCACAAAAATATATGTGATGATAAAGAAAGCAACACCGCTTAGAACATTTTCGCTAACAGGTTTTCCCTCCATTTTTACGGCAATGATATTTCTTGGATTAAGTATTCGTTTGATTTCTCTGAGAGATTGTTTGAAAAGAATAATAATTCTAGAAACTTTAATTCCGCCACCAGTAGAGCCGGCACAGGCACCAACAAACATGATGAGAACAAGAAGAACTTGTGACAAGGTCGGCCAAGCGTTAAAGTCTGCCGTGCCAAAACCAGTTGTTGTGATAATAGAAGAAACTTGGAACAAAGCATTTCTGAATGCGACTTCTATATTTCCGTATAAATGATAGATGTTCAGCGTGATGATTGCCACCGCAGAAACGATTATAATAAGATACCAGCGGAGCTCTTCACTTTTAAAAGCTTGACTAAATTTTTTTATCAAAATAAAATAAAACAGATTGAAGTTAATGCCGAAAAGCAACATAAAAATGCTGATTATATATTCCACCGCAGGGCTGTTGTATCCGCCAATACTGTTGTTTAGCACAGAAAAACCACCAGTTCCAGCTGTTGCAAAAGCATTGACAATGCTGTCGTAAAGAGGCTGACCAGCAAGGAAAAGGCAGATAAATTCTAGCACGGTTAAAGCTAAATAAATAGCATATAAAATTCTTGCGGTAGAACTCATTTTGCTGACAAGTTTTCCAACCTTTGGCCCTGGGGCTTCGGCACGCATCAGGTGCATAGCAGAGCCGTCACGGCTTGGCAAAACAGCCAGTGCAAAAACCAACACACCCATACCGCCAATCCAGTGTGTGAAACTTCTCCAAAACAAAAGACTTTTTGGCAAAGACTCAATCTCTGTCAGGATACTACTTCCTGTTGTGGTAAAGCCAGAAACTGTTTCAAAAAAAGCATCGACAAAAGATGGAATGTAGCCACTGATAAAAAATGGCAGACAACCAAAAATAGATAAAAAAATCCAACTTCCAGCTACTATTATATAGCCCTCTTTTGCATACATCTTGGATTTGTTTTTGATAAAAAATTGTGCAGGAATTGAAAAAGCACAGATAAGACCAATTGCAACAAGATAGACCCAAAAAAGTGACTCGCCATAAATAAGAGAAACAAACATAGGCAAGAGCAATAGCACTGCAACAATTAGCATAATCCGACCTATTGTGCGGACGATAATTCCGTAGTTCATGTATATTACCATGTCAAGATTGCCGAACAAAAACATTGTTCAGCACCTGTGACAAACCTTTCTCGTTTATTTTTTCTTAGTTGAAAATGTCACTGATATCTTGAATGTGTGAGTTTGTTGTGACCACTAAAACACCGTCGTTTAGCTTGATAACTTCGTTGCCACTTGGCATAATCGCCTTGTTTGCTCTGATAATTCCAGCGATAATCGCATCGCTTTTTATGCTAAGCTTTTTAAGAGGAACACCAAGCCATTTTTCTGGAACAGTTATAAAAAACTCTAGTGCTTCAACATTTCCGTCAACAAATTTGTGCAGTGTTTTTATGCTGTTACCTTTGAGGTTTTGTTTTGCACGAATATATCTCAAAATTGTGTTAACTGTTGTGAGTTTTGTTGAAATAATCGTATCATTTCCCAAATTTTTTGATATATCAATAAGTGCAGGACGATTGATTTTTGTGACAACTTTTCTGATGTTTTTGCTTTGTGCATACATAGAAATAATCATGTTTTCTTCGTCTATACCAGTTAGAGAAATACAAGCGTCAACTGTTTCAATGCCCTCTTCAAGCAAGACTTGTTCGTCTGTTCCATCGCCAAAAATTATGGACGCTTTTGGCAAACGCTCGGACAAATCAACACATCTGTCTTGTTGATTTTCTATTATTTTTACTTGCACACCCATTTCGGCAAGTTGAGTTGCAAGATAATATGCAATTTTTCCACCGCCAATAATGAGGGCAGATTTAACAGAGTTTTTGAAAATTCCCAGAGATTTACAGAGCCTTTGCAAATCGTATCTTGAGCCAGTTACATGGATTTTGTCGTTTTCGTTTATAACAAAACTTCCGTCTGGAATAATTGTCTTTCCGTCACGCTCGATAACGCAAACAAGAAAAGGAATTTTTATATCTCTTTGGATTTTTTCTAAAGACAAATTAATCAAACGGCTACCGCTATTGACTTTTATTTCGACCAAATCAATTCGGTTTTTCGCAAAACTTTCTAGCTTTGTAGCGGACGGAAAACTGAGCATTCTCGATAGCTCCAAGGCTGTTTGAAATTCTGGATTAACAATAATAGAAATGCCCAGATGAGTTTTCATAAATGGAACTTGTGGCATATAACTCGGATTTCTCACACGAGCAACGCAGTGCCTTGCACCCATTTTTCTAGCCGTCATGCAACAAAGCAAATTGAGCTCGTCGCTGTCTGTTGTTGTGATAACAAGATATGCTTTTTCGACCTGTGCTTCGCTCAAAATTTCGCAAATAGCACCGTCACCGCAAACAGCCTGCACATCTAGTTCGTTTATAAGCGTTGTGAGAACGCTTTCTTTTTTGTCGATAACCGTAACTTCATAATCTTCTTTGCAAAGATAAGATGCCAAGGTTCTGCCAACTTTGCCAGCTCCTACAATAATAATCTTCATAATAATTCCCTATAAATAAATTTTTACGTAATTTTTCTTTATAACTATACACCAAAATGCAAAAAATGTCAATATATAGTGTTTTAAGAATTATGCTTTCTTTTGTATTTATTGTTTCTTTTATAGATGAATATAGCTAGTATAATCAAAATAAAAGCGGTGCATATTATTGCTAAAATAATAGAAAATTCGCTTTCTATCACCCTAAAGTTTATTTGACTATCGTATTGCGACAAATCTATAACAAGATACATTCCGTCTTGTGTTGTTTCTGCTTTTTGCCAAATATTATCACTAAATATTTCTATATAAGAATTTTCGCTTTGAATAAGATATCTTAGCGTATCAATGTTTTGATTGTCGCCAACAATTTCTATCTCGTATTGATATAGAACATTTTTTTCGTCACTTTCAATAGTTTCTAAAAGAACGTATTCATCTTGATAAGTGCCTTCTGCCAAAATAATGGAAAGTCCATTTTCTTTTTCTTCGCTTGCAATGGTAGAAACAAGTGGTATGTAATTTGCGTTTATTCTCAAATCTGCTGTGACGTTGTTTGTGTCAAATTCTTCCCAAGCAGCATAGTATCCCTCTTTTTCTGCAATGCTTGGCAAATTATTTTCGTCAAAATCACTTGCATAATCAAGGCTGATTTTTTCGCTTAGTTCTTCGTCTACGTAAAAAGCAATGGTGACAGTTTCAAAAATATCTGTAATATTTTCGGTGCTTATCAGTTCTTCATACATAATTGCCTCTGCCTTGCCAGCGTAGCTAATTCCGTTAA
Source organism: Clostridia bacterium (assembly GCA_044426425.1). GTDB lineage: Bacteria > Bacillota > Clostridia > Oscillospirales > Acutalibacteraceae > SIG603. Next base: position 5,912 of record JAWXUN010000085.1, read on the forward strand.
GACCACCCAAACTGTCGCTGACAAAAAAGTTGTTCTCCAAACTTCCGCTTGATATCAAATCGCCAGCTATGCCACCAATATTCCCTTTTGTGGCAAGAACCTCCGAAACGGAATAGCAGTTTTTTACAGTAGCACCAGAGCCAACAATGCCACCGATATACATAGTTCCAGATAGATTGCTTTTTGAATAGCAAGAGTTTATTATTGCAGTAGAATTTCCGACAATGCCACCAATATAACTAGCATTTGTGCTTTCTATGTTAGATACGGACAAACAATTTGTTATGTAACCAAACTCTTGCAGACCGACAATTCCACCGCCACCCTCAGTTTTAACGGTGATATCGCCAAAGTTTTGGCAGTCGATAATAACAGCAAAACCGCTGTTTGTGCTAGTTTGTGTAACGTCTTTGTAGTCGTCTTCCATGTCAAAACTATATTCAAAAGAAATTGAGCCAGATATACCGCCAATGTTTATGTCGCCGTCAATAATGCCATAATTCACACAGTTAGAAATTTTGCCAGCGGTGATTTCTTCTATGTTTTGATAGGACGCATCATCAACCACAAAATATTCTTCTACACTATCCATAGAAACATCTTGAATAATATCTACTAACAAATTCAAGACAATATTTAGCTGTTGATTGATAGCGTCAAAGTCCTCGAGTGCTGTGTCTATGCTAGTATTTAGTGATAAGTTTATATCTTCTACATCGTCAATCAGGTCTGAGATAGAGCCAGAAAGCAAGTCGCTTGTGTTTTGATAAGTTTCGTCTGTTTTGGTGAATGTTATTTCTCCTTGGCTTGAAATATCGTCAAATAAATCGTTTATAAGGCTTGCGGTGTTTGAGAGAGCTGTGACAATGTTTTGGGTATCAGCGGACATATTTGATAGTTCGTCTATCAAATTAGAGAGTTCTTCGCTGTCTATTTCAAGGGACAACAAAATATTTGTGATGTCTTTTATATTATCACTAGCGGTTGATAAATTAGAAATTACACTGCTCAAATATGTAGAAATATTTTTGATATTTTCGATAATTTCGTCAAAACTTGTGGCAGTTAGTGTTGTGTCTTTTATCTTCTGAAAATCTTCACTCGCTTGATTTAAAGAAGATATAATGGTAGCAAGTGTTGTTTTTGTTTCTTCTACATCTAAATTGCTGATGTTACTTAAAGATATCAAGGCGTTTTCGGCACTGTTTTTGATAGATGCAATATCTTCGCCAAGGCCGTCACTATGTGACTAGTCACATAGTGACGGTTATGTCCCTAAAAAAGATATGCGACCAAGTGGGATAAAACTGTTGT
>JAWXUN010000086.1:0-7222 GCA_044426425.1 Clostridia bacterium
CTGCCAAAATCTCTAAAAATCCTCGCTAATACGAAAGTATTAGCTGTGGTTTTTAAAACTTTTGACAAAATTTCTGCTCACTTATTTATAAGCCTAATAATAATCAAGTTGCTATAAAAATAGAAGTCACAGGCTTATATCTTGTGGCTTCTATTTTTTTACACTCTATATGTATAAATATTCTTCTGAAAATACATAATCATTTTTAACAAATATTCATTGGTTTACATAATCTTTTTTACATAATTTTTATAAGTTTACAAAAAAATTGAAAAAATATGCAAAAAAGACTTGCAAAATTCATCAAAAAGTATTATTATATATGTATGGAAATGAAAAGGAAGAAAAAATGAATATGAAAATAGGTTTTATCGGCCCCGGAAAAATGGCAAAAGCTATCGTTAATGGCATAATATCTAGCAAATTTCTTAATTCAGAAAATGTATATATATATGGTAGATCAGAAAATTCAGTTTCACATTTTGTTGATTTAGGTTGCACTGCTTGTTTTGATTTAGGTGAAATGCACAGTGAATGTGATATTGTTTTCTTGTGTGTTAAGCCTCAAAACTTAAATGAGATTACAAAATTGATTTTGGAACAAGTTTCAAATAATGTTTTATATGTATCTGTTTTGGCTGGTGTGACATCAGAAAAGATAGAGAATTTACTCAATAAGAAATTAAAAATTATACGTGCGATGCCAAATACACCACTTTTGATTGCTGAAGGTGCAACTGCTGTTTCAAGAACTGACAACGTCAGTGATGAAGAACTAGATTGTGTTCTAAAAATTTTCGCATCAAGTGGCGAAGTTGCTGTTATCAAAGAAGAACAAATGAATGCTATAATATGTGTTAATGGTTCAACTCCAGCTTTGGTATATCGCTTTGCTAAAGATATCAAAGAATATGCATCTATTTATGGTGTTGATGAAGAAATTTCTAAAAAATTATTCGCTCAAACGCTAATTGGTTGTGCAAAAATGATTACACAAAGTGGTTTAGATGAAGAAGAACTGATAAAAATGGTTACATCTAAAGGTGGAACAACTTTTGAGGCACTTAAAACTTTGGACGAAAATTCATTTGATGATATTTTAAAAAAATCCCTAACAGCTTGTTATAATAGGGCGGTAGAGCTAGGAAAATAAGACTTTTTCGTGTGTTACTTTATCAAGTATTACGTGAAAAAGTAATATTATACCCACTAGTACATGAAAAAGTAATAGTTGAAATTATGGTACATAATAATGTAATAGTGTTATAAATTTAATATTTCTTTCATATAAATCACTGAGGTGATTATTATGAAGAAAATATTTAGATTTACTTTTTTAAAAAACGATTACAGTATTTCGTTGTTCTCTGTTTTGGTTCTGTTAACTTGTTATTGTGCTGGACTTATTATATCAATGTTTTTTGATATTGATATAAAGGACAAGTTGTTTTCGCCATTTGTTATAAATTGCTCTGGCGAAGAGTTATACATTTTGCTTATACATAGTTTCACTTATTTTTTAATTGCACCAATCATATTTTTGTTTTGTTCGACATCTTTTTTTGGCTTTTCTTTGGTGCCATTCGTTATATTTGCAAAGTCATTTTTCTATGGCATTTCATTATATGATGCATTGTTACAAGAAAATTTTTTAAAAGCTTTTTTGGTCTATGGAATTATCTTCACATTGGAGATAATAGTTTTATTGGTTTATGCTTCGGTTACTGTTTCTCTTTCTTTAAAATTGAAGAAAGGAGATGGCAAAGAAGTTTATAATATTAGTTTCAACCAGTTTTATGTAGTTGCAATTATTGTATCTATACTTGCTGTGTTAGAAGCGATTACAAATTATTTATTATAGGATGGTATTGAAAATGAAAGATTATTACGCAGAGTTTTCTGAATATTTAGAGAAACAAAAATCTACATCAAAAAATACAATTGATTCATATTTAAGAGATGTCAATTCATTTCTTTCGTATTTAACAGCTGAAAAAATTCCTTCGCCACTAAAAGTTGACGAAGTTGTTGTAACTTCTTTTATCGATGATTTAAGAAACAAAGGAAAGAGCAACTCAACTATTTCAAGACACGTTTCTTCTGTTAGATGTTTTTACAAATTTTTGATGTTCATTAAAATCACAGATAAAAATCCTGCTAAATCTGTAAAGGTAGAGAAAATTGAAAAGAAACTACCACAAGTTTTGAGTGGACAAGAAATAAGCCAATTGTTAGCTTTACCTTCTCTTATAGACCCAAAAGGTTGTAGAGATAAGGCAATGCTAGAGCTTTTGTATTCAACTGGAATAAGAGTATCAGAACTTATTAATTTAAATATCGAGGACGTTAATTTGAGAGCAGGAACAATTTTTTGTAACGCAAGCAAAAACAGACGTTCAATTCCTGTTCATACATCTGCAATAGTTGCAGTTTCAGACTATATATACAGAATGAGATCTATCATGGTTGATAGCAACGAAACAAAAGCTTTGTTTGTTAACTTAAACGGCTCTAGACTTACAAGACAAGGTTTCTGGAAAATTGTCAAATCTTATGCAAGTATGGCTGGAATAAATAAAGAATTAACACCACACACACTTCGTCATTCTTTTGCACTACACCTCTTAGAAGGTGGTGTTTCTGTGAAAGATATACAAACAATGATGGGTCATGCTGATATATCTTCTACACAAGTTTATGTTCAACTACTTGATAATAATGCAAAATCAGTGTATAATGAATTTCACCCACGTGCAAGAAAATAAAAAAAGTATGGAGATGATTATCATTGGGTCTGTTTTATAATTACAAAGAAGGTGGAAAAGGAATTTCTAAAGAACAAACTGAAAGCGAATCTGTTTGGGCTTTGTATTTTCTAATTTTCAAAAGACGTTTAACCAAATTTATTCAGTTAAATTTAATTATGCTTGTTGTGGCAATAGTTAGTGCAATTGCAGTTATATTGGTTATGTATGCACCAGTTGCAAAATTAGGTATTAACTTTGATGTGTCAGAGAATTATACCGTTTCAGTTGATTTATGGACGCTTTATGTGTCGCCGTTGCCATTGGTACTTTTAGCACCACTTTGGGGTGGTAGTTTGGTTGTTGCAAGAAGACTCTCGCAAAGAGAATACGCATTTGTTATGAGTGAGTACATAACAGGTGTCAAGGACAACTGGAAACAATTTATGCTTAATGCATTTGTTTGTTATGCTGTTTATGTCTTGTTGTCTTTTGCCTATATATATTATTCGCTAAATCTTTCACAGGGCGTTTTATACTACATTATGTATGTGCTTGTGATTTTTGCTTGTGTCATGTTTATTTTATCTCAGTTTTATATCCCGCTTATGATTGTGTCTGTAAAACTAAGCCTTAGAGCTATGTACAAAAACGCATTTATCTTAGCAGTTTTAGGTTTGATTAGAAATATATTTTTTATATTAATCATAGCGGTATATGCAGCGTGTTATCTATATTTTGCGTGGTTTAACGGAATGGCACTTATGATAGCAATAGCGTCAATAGCTATTTTTTCGCTTGCTTTGTTCGTATATTCTCAAGCATATATTTGTTATCCGATTGTTAATAAATATATAATAGAACCTTTTTATAAAAAAGATGAAGACGAAAAAGAAATCTCGGTAGAAAATACAGAGATGATTGTTGATGGCGATGTTGTAATCGACGAAAAAATATTTGAAGAAGTTTAAAAGAAAAACCTACTGGACAAGTTGTTCGGTAGGTTTTTGTCATACTAATCTGCTTGTTCACATATATTCTAATTGAATATATAAAAAAGAACGAGGGGATAGATTGAAAATTATAAATAGGTATTTCGGAGTTATTTGTTGTGTGCTTATAGCTTTAACAGTGTTTAATTTGATTATGAGTTTCGAAAAAGTTGCCACCGCTAGTGCCAGTATTGTATACAAAAAAACTATACTGATAGATGTCGGACACGGGGGAGAGGACGGAGGAGCAATTGGTGTTGGTGGTATAAACGAAAAGGATTTAAATCTCCCCATTGCACTTTTTTTAGCTGAAAAACTTATGGCGAATGGTTACGAAGTAATTATAACTAGAGAAGAGGATGTTGATTTAGGAGATGACAGCCTTGACTCTGTTAGTGAAAGAAAAAAGTCTGATATGCAAAATAGATTAGAAATAATTAATTCATCAAATGCTGATATTGCAATTAGTATACATCAAAATTATTTTGAGCAGTCGCAGTATAGTGGCTTTCAAACTTTTTATGCATCGGATAGTTCAGAAGAACTAGCAAAAATAATTCAAGAAACAGTGGTAGAAGAACTTCAGCCAGATAACAACAGACTAGAAAAATATGTAGATAGCAAATATCTTTTAAACAATTCACAAATACCAATGGTTATTTTAGAATGTGGATTTATATCAAACGAAGAAGAGGCTATGCTTTTGCAAAGTGAAGAATATCAAATAAAACTTGTTGATAGTATATATAGTGCAATTGAGAAGTATTTTGAATAACTCTATTGTTATTTTGAAAAAGCTGTGGTACAATAAAAGCATTACAAAACAAGGGATTGGTAAAAATATATGGCTAAAAATAAAACGGTTTATATATGTTCAGAGTGTGGCTACGAGTCGCCAAAGTGGGCTGGCAAATGTTCGGATTGTGGCAGTTGGAATACAATGGAAGAAAGCGTTAAGGTAAACTTTTCGTCTAGCAACAAAACTCCTGTATACACTGGCAATAGCTTGTTTCAAACACCTCAAAGAATTAATGATATAGACATCGAGAGCGAGCACAGATACAAAACAGGTTTGTCTGAGTTTGATAGGGTTCTCGGTGGTGGAATAGTTAAAGGTTCACTTAATTTGATTAGTGGTGACCCAGGCATTGGAAAATCGACTATATTGCTACAAGTTTGTCAGAACCTTGGCGAGAATTACAGTATTCTTTATATTTCAGGTGAAGAGTCTGCAAGACAAATAAAACTAAGAGCGAATAGGCTTGGCGTAGACAGCGAAAAACTGATGATTTTAACAGAAACTGATGTTATAAACATAACCGAGCAAATCAATCAAATAAAGCCAGATATCGTTATGGTAGACTCAATTCAGACAATGAATATAAGAGAGATATCATCATCACCAGGAAGTGTCACACAAGTAAGAGAATGCACCAACACTATTATGCGTTGTGCAAAATCTCACGATATACCTGTTATTTTAGTTGGCCACGTTAACAAAGACGGTGCTATTGCAGGGCCAAAAGTTCTTGAACATATTGTTGACGCTGTTTTATATTTTGAGGGCGACAGACAAATGGCTTATCGTATTTTAAGAGCTGTTAAGAACAGATATGGCTCAACAAACGAGATTGGTGTGTTTGAAATGGGTCAAAAAGGGCTACAACAGGTCGAAAATCCGTCCAAAGCACTTTTGGAGGGTCGTCCTAGCAATGTGTCAGGAAGTTGCGTTACAGCGGTTATGGAGGGCACAAGACCGATACTTGCAGAAATACAAGGATTAGCAACAACAAGTGGTTTTGGAAATCCAAGACGTATGGCAACAGGATATGATTATAACAGAATGGCACTTATTCTTGCAGTGCTCGAAAAAAGAGCTGGTTTTTACTTCTCGAATTTAGACGCTTATATTAACGTAGTAGGTGGATTGCGATTAGACGAGCCAGCAGTTGACTTAGCAGTTGCAATGGCATTGGTGTCTAGCTTAAAAGACAAAGAGATTAGGGAAGACTGTTTGCTTTTTGGAGAGATTGGATTATCAGGAGAGTTGCGTTCGGTTAGTAATATTCAATCAAGAATAAAAGAGGCAGAAAGAATGGGCTTTGCTTGTTGTGTTATACCATATCACGATGCAAAGAAAATTACATTTAAAGCTGATATAGAAATAATCGGTGTCAAAAATTTAAGAGAAGCTTTTGAGGCTTGTTCAAAATAAAAGTTTTTTATAAAGTGAGTTTGTTACAAATGAGAATATTAATTTCAGGAGAAATTTCAAAATATTATAAAGCTTTGAGTCAATATAACTACGAGATTATATTGACTCAAAAAAATACAAATCTTGATTGTAGGACGTCCTACCACTCGGATTTACAGGTATTACGACTAAAAAACAACATTATTTTTGTGCTAAATAACAACAATTATGAGTTTGATGATTTAAAAACAGTTTATACAGAAAAAACTCCCACAAATTTATATCCAAACGATTGCTTGTTAAATTGCTTGATTTTAGGATGTAAAGTTTTTTGTCTTATAAAAGGAATTGATATTAAACTAAAAAAATACCTTATAGAAAACGACTACGAACTAATAAATGTAAAACAAGGTTATAGTAAATGTTCAGTTTTAAAATTAAATGAAAATGCGATTATAACAGCGGATATAAATATAGCGGAAAAAGCTAAAGAAAATGGAATTGATGTATTATTAATAAGTCAAGGTGATATTGAACTAGCTGATTACGATTACGGATTTATTGGTGGAGCGTCGGCTGTTATAGAAAATAAAGTTTTTTTCTTTGGAAATATAAATTTACATTCTGATGCAAATATTATATTTGATTTTATAAATAAATATAATATGGAAATAGTTTGCTTGAGTGATGATAAACTAAATGATATAGGTGGATTTGTAGAATTGTGATTTTAGTAAAAAATTATATAAAATATTAAATTGAGAAGAGGTATTGACTATATCCAAAATTTATGATACAATTATACAAAATAAATATTTTGTATAATTGAGGGAAGAGAATATGCTAAAAAACGACGATTTTAATGGATTTGTAGCTAATAGCGATGATAATTATGATAGTTTAGATAATAACAACAATTCTGAAACGCCAGAAATAACTAATGATAAATACGAATACTTAGATACGGCAAAGAAAACTAAATCAAAATCTGATAATATTATTTCAGAAATGCCCTATGTTGTTAAGCAGTTTGTATTGTATCAACGTAATGTTAAAGGTCGCAGTCCTAAAACTGCAAATGAATATTGCTTTGACCTTAGAACTTTCTTTAGATTTATGAAGCGTTTTAAAGGTATTGTAAGTTCTGATACTGAATTAGAAAATATTAGTATTATAGATATTGATGAAGATTTTATAAAAAGTATTTCTAATTATGATATATATGAGTTTATAAATTTTACGGTTGATACGCTGAAAAATAAAGTTAGCACCAGACAAAGAAAAACTTCTGC
>JAWXUN010000087.1:0-7202 GCA_044426425.1 Clostridia bacterium
TTGTTAACAATAAAATTTTCTGTTGCAACAACAACTGTATCTCTCAAATATTTTCCGTTTGCATAAAAGAAAAAATATACCGAACTTGTAACTAAAATTATAACTGCCATTACAGCCGAAACAATAGTGATAACTTTTTTCTTTAGTTTTTGTTTTTTCGCTTCTATTATTGCTTGTTCTTTTTTTGCTTTTCTTACTTCCGTATATTTTTCACGGTTTCTTGCGCCTTTTCCCATGTTAAAATCATCCTTTATAGTATAAATATTGACGAGGAGTATTTTAACATACTTTTCGTCAATTATTTATGTGTATCATGTGAACAATGCGTGAATATCACAATATTATCGTCATTGTTGTCCCTTTTCCTATAACCGAGTCAACATTTATCTCTCCGCCGTGAAGTTTTACGCAGTGTTTAACTATCGAAAGACCAAGACCTGTTCCGCCTGTTTGGCTCGTTTTATCTCTTGAGTGACTTTTGTCTACTCTATAAAATCTTTCAAAAATTCTGTCTTTGTCCTCGCTCGGAATACCTATGCCTGTGTCTTGAATTACAAACTTAGCTTTGTCACCAAATTTTTCCACTAAAATTTTTACAGTTCCGCCCACTTTATTATATTTAATTGCATTCTCGATAAGGTTATAAATCATTTCTTCTATCATTACTGGCACACCAAAAACTGGAAAAACCTCGCCTTTTAGGCTAATCGTAATTTCTTTTTTGTCGGCGTTTGTTGTTAATACATTAACACTCTTTTCGACTATTTTATATAAATTACAATTTTCTTTTTTAATAATACCCTCGCTCTCGTCAAGCCTTGAAAGCTTGATGATGTCAGCAACAAGAGCAATTAGCCTTTGTGACTCGTTATATATTTTTTCTGCAAAACCTCTGATGTCGCCGTCTTTTGCAATGCCTGTTTTGATAATCTCGGCATAGCCAGAAATTGATGTGAGTGGCGTTTTGAGTTCGTGAGAAACATTTGCTGTAAACTCTCTTCTCATTGCCTCTCTGTTTTCTATCTCGGTTGAGTCCATTATTATTATAACAGCACCTTGAATGTCGTTCTCTGTTTCAACTGGGTTGATAAAAAACTTGCAAAATCTTCCGTTTATATATTGGCAATGCTCACAGCTTTTTCCTCTGAGAGTTTTTTCGATTGCTGTATAAAAATCTAAATCTCTGTTAAGTAGATACACACTGCTTCCCATTTCAAACTTGCCGTTAAATCCACAGAGTTTTGTTGCACTTTGATTAATCGACCAAACATCGCCCTTTGTGTCTATAACAACAAGTCCCTCTGTCATATTAGAAATAATTGCGTTAAACTCAATTTGCTTACGCTTGTGTTCTACTAAATTTTTCTCAATTTGCTCATTCTGTTTAGACATTCTTGTAACAAGCGGATTTAGCTCCTCATATATATTACTATTTTCGGGATTGTTAAAATCAATTTTGTTAAGCGGTGCGACAATTTTTTTTGTGAGAATGTTGCTTAGAAAAAAAGCAATAACCATAACTATAACAGATATTGTCAAAACCCATGGTAAGATAGAAAAAGTTTCGCCAAAAACGGTATCAACAGTTTTTGATACTCTTACTATAATATCGCCATCTATTTTTATAGCATAATAATATGTTTCTTGATTTATAGTTGTAGACATTCTTGTGTCTTTTCCGTTGCCATATTTTATTGCATCTACCACTTCTGGTCTTGTTAGATGGTTTTCCATTTCGCTTTCGTGCACTGCGTTGTCATATAGCACGTCGCCATCATCTGCAATAATCGTAATTCTACTTACAATTTTTTCATTCAATTTTTCGAGATAATCAAGACCTTGTTCTAAATATGCATTTTTTATATACTCTGCCTCTAGCACCAAACTGTTTTCTACTTCGTCAACTCTGTCTTGGTAATAACCAATCATTGTTAGAGTTGTTGTGATTAGTATAGCAATAACAGAAACAAAACTCATTGTCAAAACAATCTTTTTTTTCATATTTTTTCCAAATTTCCTTTTATTAATCTATTAGTCTTTGCTAATTTTATAGCCAATTCCTCTGACTGTTTCAACCATGTCTGAATGACTGCCGAGTTTAGAACGCAGGGTTCTAACATGAACATCAACGGTTCTTGTTTCGCCGTCAAAATCATAACCCCAAATAGACTCAAGTATTCTGTCACGAGTCAAAACTTTTCCTTTGTTTTCGAGTAGCATTTTCAAAAGTTCAAATTCTTTAAAAGTCAGCACAACGTCTTCATCATCTATATTAACCGTGTGTTTTTCTGGATTTAGAACTAAACTTCCTGCTGAAAGCTCTTTTTCGTTCTGTTTTGGATTAACTCTGCGTAGAACCGCTTTAATTCGGCTGATTAGCTCCATCATGCCAAACGGCTTTGGAATATAGTCGTCCGCACCATTATCTAGCCCAACAACTCTGTCGTATTCTGTGTTTTTTGCCGTTAGCATTATAACAGGCAAATCCAAAAACTCTTTGTTTGTCTTGAGTTTTTTGAGAATTGTCATGCCGTCTTCAACTGGCAACATGATATCTAACAAAATAAGTGCTGGTTTTTCTTTTTTCATCGTTTCCCAAAAATCTACACAACTTGGAAAACCAATCGCTTTAAATCCAGAATTGTTAAGTGTGTACACAAGCAATTCTCTTATGCTCGCATCGTCTTCAACAATATAAACTAACTTTGGCATTTTAAACTCCTATATCTAAACTTAATTTAGCAAATATTTTTACTATTGCTTTTATTATATACTATATCAATCATTTGTTCAACAACGAATTTACATGAATTAAACAAAACTATTGTATATTAATTGTGTAAAATCTCTGACACGTTTATGTTAAGTTTAGATTAAATTTATTTTTAATCTAAACTCCAACAGGCAAAACACTAAGTTTACACAAAAAAATTTCTATTTAAAATTGCTTTTTTAAAGAATTAGTGATATAATAAATGATAAATACGTAATTATTCATAAATAACAATAATATAGAAAGGTGATGTGTGATTATGAAAAAAAATATCGCTGTCATTTTTGGCGGAAAATCTTCTGAGTACGAGGTTTCTCTCCGTTCGGTTTCTTGCATTCTTGAAAATGTTGATAAAGAAAAATATAATATTATAAATATAGGAATAACAAAAGAGGGCAACTGGCTTTTGTATTCTGGCGAAACAGAAAACATCAGAAATGCTTCTTGGGTGAATGACCCACAAAATGTTTCCGTTTGCCTATCTCCTGATAGAAGTACTTCTGGAATTATCGCCTTTTACCCAGACAAAACAACTGTGATTAAAATAGATGTAATCTTTCCTGTTTTGCATGGCAAAAACGGAGAGGACGGAACAATCCAAGGACTTTTTGCTCTTTCTGGCATACCTTATGTCGGTTGCGGTTGCCTGTCTTCTGCTGTGTGCATGGATAAGGCTATCACACATTGCATCTTGAATGGTGCAAATATCGAGCAAGCACATTATCTTTGGTTCTATGCTGATAGATACGAGATTGACGCTGAAAAAATCAGAAACAAAATCACCGCAAGACTCAAATATCCTGTTTTTGTAAAACCTGCAAACGCTGGTTCTTCTGTTGGTGTTAGCAAAGTAAGTAGCGAAGATGAGCTTGACATAGCTATCAAAAAAGCTATCAAAGAGGACATTAAAATAGTTGTTGAAGAGGGCGTTTTTGGCAAAGAAATAGAGTGTTCTGTTATGGGCAACAGAAACGCAGTAGCCGCAGAAATGCTTGGCGAAGTTGTGACTGGTGCGGATTTTTATGACTATGATGATAAATATACAAACGGAGTTTCTCAAACACTTATCCCTGCAACAATCTCGCCAGAACTCACACAAAAATTGCGTGAAATTGCTGTTAGAGCATATAGATATCTCGGCTGTGCGGGACTTTCTCGTGTAGACTTTTTTGTTACAGATGAGGGAAAAATTATTCTAAATGAAATTAACACTCTCCCTGGATTTACAGAAATCAGTATGTATTCAAAACTCTGGATAGCAAGCGGAGTGAGCCTAACAGAATTAGTTGACAAACTAATAGACAGTGCTTTTGATAGATACGAATAAATTATATATTCTTAAAAAATTTTGCGAACGACTAAAGAAAGGGTAGGCTCTGCACTTTGTGCAATGCCTAAGACGTAATCATATACATGGACAACAGAGCTATCGGAGTGTTCGACTCTGGCTTGGGCGGACTCACTGCTATTAAAGAACTCAGAAAAGTCTTGCCAAACGAAAAACTTTTGTATTTTGGCGACACTGGCAGAGTGCCTTACGGCACAAGAAGTGCCGAGATTATCTCTAAATACACTAAACAAGATATGAATTTTCTTTTGAGCCAAAACGTAAAAATGATTGTTGCCGCTTGTGCAACTGTCAGTTCTAACTCAAGAGATATTTTGGAAACGTCTATCGTTCCATACACATCAATCATCAGACCTTGTTGCGAAACAATTATTAAAACAACAAAAAATGGCAAAATCGGAATTATCGCAACATTGGCGACAATTAACAGCAAGGCTTTTGAAAAAAATCTAAAAAATGAAAATCCTAATTTTGAAATATACAGCGAGGCTTGCCCTCTCTTAGTTCCACTTGTCGAGGGCGGTTTTATTGCCGAAGACGAAGAGCTAACAATTATGGCACTCAAAAGATATCTCTTGCCACTCAAAGAAAAAGGCATAGATACATTGGTTTTGGGTTGCACTCACTACCCAATTTTGGAAAAACAAATTGCAAAAATAATGGGCGAAAATGTTGCACTTATCAACAGTGGAAAAGAAATCGCAAGAGATTGTGCCGAAAAACTACATAAACTAAATCTTTTGGCAGACGAAAGCGAAAAAGAGGACGAATTTTTTGTCAGTGATAGCGTACAGAATTTTAACGCTATTGCAAAAATTTGCCTTGGCTCAGAAATTAAAGAAAAAACAACAAAAATTGACATAGAAAATTATTGAAAAAGGGAATGTTTTATGGAAAAAGAAAATTATTTTATATCAATCATAGGCACACAACACTATGAAGATGACAGCGGAGAAATTAAGCTAGACACAGTTGGTTCTTACGAAATTATTGACGGTGTCCGCTATATTTCTTATAAAGAATACGAAGATGGAAACCCAAAAATCTCTAATATCGCAAGGCTAAAAGTTGAGAGCAACAACACTATCACAATGAGCAAAGACAACACATCGACTCTGTTAATTCTTGAAAAAGGTCACAGACACAATTGTCTTTACGACACAGGCGAGGGCAAAATTAACCTTGGTGTTTTCACAAACGAATTTATCAACGAACTTGATGACTGTGGTGGAAAACTTCAAGTAAACTATACATTAGATGTAAATTCTGCGGTTGCAAGCAGAAACGAACTGAAAATAACTATTAAATCCATAAATTCATAAGGAGCAAAAGGAATGTCAAAGAAAATTCAACTAGCAAAAAATCAACTAAACAACTGCATTACAAACGCATTAAATCTAGCTATGGAAAAAGAATTGCTTGCAAAAGCAGAAATTCCTAACTTTACTTTAGAAATTCCAGCAGATAGAAGTCACGGCGACTGGGCAACAAACGTAGCTATGGTAGGTGCAAGAACTTTTAGAAACGCACCAAACAAAATAGCACAAATCATCATTGATAACATCGACCTAGCAGACACATATTTTGATAGATGTGAGATTGCTGGTCCTGGTTTTATCAACTTTTTTCTAGGAAATATGCTAACAGCCGACATAGTTGCTGATGTTTTGGAACTCAAAGAAAACTACGGCAAAAGTGACTTTGGTGCTGGCAAAAAAGTTCTTGTGGAGTTTGTTTCGGCAAATCCAACAGGTCCTATGCATATCGGCAACGCAAGGGGTGGAGCAATTGGCGACTGCTTGGCTTCTGTTATGGCTACTGCTGGTTTTGAAACAGCAAGAGAGTTCTATGTTAACGACGCTGGCAACCAAATCGGAAAGTTTGGTCTTTCTCTCGAAGTTCGATATCTTCAACTTTATAAAGAAAATATAGAAATTCCAGAGGACGCATACCATGGCGAAGATATTGTTAATCACGCAAAAAACTTTGCAGAAATATACGGTGATAAATATACAGAAGTTAGTCAAGAAGAAAGACAAAAAGCACTTGTTGACTATGCTCTTCCGCTAAATATAAAAGGTCTGGAAACTGACCTGCAAAAATACAGAATTACTTATGACAGATGGTTCAAAGAGAGTGCTCTGCACCAAAGTGGGGCGGTTGACACTGTTATCGCACTGATGAAAGAAAAGGGTCACACTTATGAAAAAGAGGGTGCTTTGTGGTTTGACGGAGTGAAATTTGGACTAGACAAAGACTTTGTTCTTGTTCGTGCAAATGGTGTACCAACTTATATTGTTCCTGACATTGCATATCACTACGACAAGCTTGTTTCTCGTGCTTATAACGAGGCTATTGACGTTCTCGGTGCTGACCACCACGGATACAGCTTGAGAATGAGAGCGGTTCTTACTGCACTAAATATCGACCCAGACAGACTCCATGTTGTTCTTATGCAAATGGTTAGACTTGTCCGTGAGGGAGAAACAATTAAGCTTTCAAAAAGAAGTGGCAAGGCTATCACACTCACCACTCTACTTGATGAAGTGCCAATCGACAGTGCAAGATTTTTCTTTAACCTAAGAGAGCCAAACAGTCACTGCGACTTTGACCTTGGACTAGCTGTTAGCCAAGATGCACAAAACCCAGTTTACTATGTACAGTACGCACACGCACGTATTTGCTCGATTTTAAGAGCAGTTAAAGAGGACGGAATTGAGCCAAGAGAGTGCACAAGAGAAGAACTCGCACTTTTAACAAGTCCAGAAGAAAAAGATTTAATCCGCCATATTTCAATGTACACAGACGAAATCATCAATTCTGCAAAAGAATACGATCCGTCTAACATAACAAAGTATGTCCACGGCTTAGCGACACTTTTCCATAAATTCTATAACGCTTGCAGAGTAAAAGGCGAAGAAGAATCGCTAATGCAAGCAAGACTAAGTCTTTGTATTGCAACAGCAACAGTTATCAAAAATGTTTTAACAATGTTTAAAATAAGCGTACCAGAAACAATGTAATTTATGCCCTGAAAAGCATAACAATATACCCATATAGCATGGTAAAAGTTGACAAATC
>JAWXUN010000088.1:0-7100 GCA_044426425.1 Clostridia bacterium
AGCAGCTAAAGCAGCAATGGAACATGGAATGAAGTCAGTTGAGGTCTATGTAAAAGGACCTGGAGCTGGACGTGAAGCAGCAATCCGTGCTCTTCAAGCAGCTGGACTAGATGTAAACATGATCAAGGACGTTACTCCAATTCCACATAATGGATGCCGTCCTCCAAAAAGAAGACGTGTATAGTAGGAGGTAACACTAAATGGCAAGATATACAGATGCTGTTTGTAAGCTTTGCCGCCGTGAGGGACAAAAATTGTTCCTTAAAGGTGCAAGATGCTACACAGACAAATGCGCACTAACAAGAAGAGCTTATGCTCCTGGTCAACATGGCCAAGCTAGAAAGAAAAATTCAGAGTATGGCTTACAATTACGTGCTAAACAAATGACAAGACGTTTTTATGGCGTTTTAGAAGGACAATTCAAAAAATATTACGAGATGGGTACAAAAATGCCAGGAAAAGCTGGTGAAAACCTACTTGTTTTACTAGAGAGTCGTCTTGATAACATGGTATTCAGAAGTGGTTTTGCAAGCTCAAGAGCAGAGGCAAGACAACTTGTTGTTCATGGTCACTTTACAGTTGACGGACACAAAGTTGACATCCCTTCATACCTTGTAAAAGAGGGTCAAGTTATCGCTATTAAAGAAGACAGCAAATCATCAGCTAAATTCAAAGCTATTGAAGAAGTAAATGGTTCAAAACCAGTTGCTAAATGGCTAGATGTTGCAAATTCACAAGCAAAAGTTTTAGCTTTACCTACTCGTGAAGAAATCGACTTAGAAGTTGACGAAACACTTATCGTTGAGTTGTACTCCAAATAATAACACTTATGCCATTTTGGCATTTGTGTTTGACATAAGGCTAATACGTGCGACGCAGTCGCTAAAATGCAAGGAGGATTGTGAATGTTAGAAATAGAAAGACCACGAATTGAAATAGTTGAAGTTTCCGATGCAGGCCGTTATGGAAAATTTGTTATCGAACCACTAGAAAGAGGTTTTGGTACAACTTTGGGTAACAGTCTCAGAAGAGTTCTCCTCTCAAGCCTACCTGGTGTTGCGGTTAAATCCGTAAAAATTGATGGAGTTTTGCATGAATTTTCAACAATCCCTGGTGTTAAAGAAGACGTTACTGAAATCGTTCTTAACATCAAAGGTTTAGTTGCAAAATTACATTGTGATGGACCTAAAACTATTACAATAGATGCAGAAGGCCCACTAGATCTTACAGCTGAAGCTAT
This sequence comes from Clostridia bacterium, assembly GCA_044426425.1. GTDB lineage: Bacteria > Bacillota > Clostridia > Oscillospirales > Acutalibacteraceae > SIG603. The sequence goes on from JAWXUN010000088.1 coordinate 1,241, forward strand.
CAAATGTGATAGCGAAGTTGAAATACTCAATCCTGAGCTTCACCTGGCTACTCTTGATAAAGATGCTAAACTCTTTATGGAGATGGTAATCGACAAGGGCAGAGGTTATGTTTCGGGTGAGAGAAATAAAATGAATATGCCTGCTGGCATCATCGGTGAATTAGCAGTCGATTCAATTTATACACCGGTTTTAAAAGTTAATTTCAGCGTTGAAAACACTCGTGTTGGAAACAGCATTGACTTTGATAAATTAACACTAGAAGTTTGGACTAATGGTGTTATAAATTCTCAAGAAGCAGTTTCACTTGCTGCAAAAGTTTTGACAGACCACCTAAACTTGTTCGTTGACCTTTCAGAAAAAGGTAGATGTGCAGAGATTATGGTTGAAAAAGACGACGGCGGAAAAGAGAAAGTTTTGGAAATGACAATTGAAGAGTTAGACCTCTCAGTTCGTTCTTTCAACTGCTTAAAAAGAGCCGGAATTAATACAGTAGAAGACTTAATAAACAAATCTGAAGAAGATATGATGAAGGTTAGAAACCTTGGTCGCAAATCATTAGAGGAAGTTATTTGGAAAATGGCTTCACTTGGATTTAATCTTCGCAGAGAAGAAGAATAATTTTCAGAATAGGAGTGACATCATGCCTGGAACAAGAAAACTCGGCAGAGATACTGCTCATAGACTTGCTATGCTTAGAGCTTTGGTTACATTTTTCTTTGAAAACGGAAAAATCGAAACTACTGATAAAAGAGCTAAAGAAGTAAAATCAATGGCAGAAAAAATGATTACTATTGCTAAACAAGATAACTTAACAAACAGAAGAAAAGTACTAGCTTTTATCACTAAAGAAGCTGTAACAAACAAACTATTTGTTGAGATTGCACCAAAATATGCAGAGAGAAACGGCGGTTACACAAGAATTACAAAAATCGGACCTCGTCGTGGTGACTGTGCAGAAATGGCTGTACTAGAACTTGTATAATTAAAAATTTGGGAGAGCGTAAGCTCTCCTTTTTTTTGTCCAAAATCAAAAACTGCAAATATTTTAATGAAACAAAGTTTTTGCCCAAAAATATGGCTAAAATTATACAAATGTTTAGAACATTGAACTAAATTTGGCAAAAGTACCAAAAAATACGTAGATATTTTGGATACTGGAAAGAGTCATAGTTCTAAAATAGAATTATTATGTGATAAATATTTGATATAATAATGTTTATATGAGATAGGATATCTTTTGCCCAAAAAATCTCATAATCTTTTATTTTCAGATATTAAATTAGGAGGAAAAAATAATGCTTAAAAAAACATCAAACATAACTTTTAATGATACAGCTGAACAAAATGCAAAACTAATGGCGTCTTTGGCTTCGTTAAAAGCTAACAAAGGTGCTGTTATGGTTGCACTTCAAGAAGCACAAGATATTTATGGCTATCTTCCAATCGAGGTTCAAAAAATTATAGCAACAGAGCTCAATGTTTCTTTGGAAGAAGTATATGGTGTTTCAACATTTTATTCACAATTTTCGTTAACACCAAAAGGCCAATATCACATCTCAATCTGCTTAGGTACAGCTTGTTATGTTAAAGGTGCTGACAAAGTTTTGGATAGACTTGTTCAAAAACTCGGTATCAAATCAGAAGAATGTACAGACGACGGAAGATTTTCTTTAACTGCTTGCCGTTGTATAGGTGCTTGTGGTCTTGCACCAGTCATGACAATAAATGACGAGGTTTATGGAAAACTTGAGGCAGACGATGTTGACAGTATCCTAAAACCATATATGAGTGCATGAGAGAACTTTCTCTAAATATAATGGATGTCACTCAGAACTCTGTCACAGCAAAGGCTGACTTAATCAAAATTTCGATAGTGGAAAATGACGACGAAAAATCTATGGAAATAAAAATCGAGGATAATGGATGTGGAATGAGTGAAGAAACCGTCAGAAAGGTTATCGACCCATTCTATACAACAAGAACAACAAGAGATGTTGGGCTTGGCATACCTCTTTTTAAGATGCAGGCGGAGATGACGGGCGGAAGTTTTGAGATAAGCTCAAAAGTAGGTATAGGCACAAAAATATCAGCGGTTTTCATCACATCGCATATTGATATGATGCCTTTGGGAGATATAAATTCAACTATTTTGCCACTTATAACAGGAAATGAAAATATAGATTTTCTATACACTAGAGTGTTTATAAAAAACAGAAAAGAAAAGTCTTTTGCCCTTGATACTAGAGAAGTAAAAGACGAACTAGGGGAAGATGTTTCGCTCAGTTTACCTGATGTGGTCTTGTGGTTGATGGAGTATTTGAAAGAAAATACAGAAGAGATAATCGATTTATAAAGAAAGGGTGGCTTTTTAGAAAGCCAAGTGAAAAGCTTATGAAATCTTTAGCAGAATTAAAAGCAATTCGTGAAAAAGCAAGACAAAATATAGGTCTTAGAGATGAATCTGCAACAAAAAGAGTTTTGGTTGGAATGGCAACTTGTGGCATTGCTGCTGGTGCACGTCCAGTTCTATCAGCACTTGTTGAAGAAGTTGCAAAAAGACAACTCAGCGACGTAATGGTAACACAAACTGGTTGTATCGGCGTATGTCAATACGAGCCAGTGGTAGAAATCATAGACGAAGATGGCACAAAAACAACTTATGTTAAAATGACAGCTGAAAAAGCAATTCAAGTTGTAAACGACCATATCGTTAACGGAAATGTTATAGCCGAATACACAATCGGTTCTGTACAAAAATAAGAAAGGATGGAAAGTTAAATGTTTCGTTCCAATGTTTTAGTCTGTGGCGGTACAGGTTGTACTTCTTCAAACAGTGAACTTATAATTGAAAAACTACAAGAAGAAATTAAGGCAAAAGGCCTTGAAAAAGAAATCAATGTTGTTAGAACAGGTTGCTTTGGTCTTTGTGCTCTCGGTCCTATTATGATTGTTTACCCAGAGGGTTCTTTTTATAGCATGGTAACTCCTAATGATATCCCAGAAATTGTTGAGGAGCACCTACTAAAAGGCAGAATTGTTAAAAGACTTTTATATAAAGAAACAGTTGTAGACGGAAAAGTTAAATCACTAAATGAAACAGAGTTCTACGCAAAACAACTTAGAATTGCTCTTAGAAACTGTGGAGTTATCAATCCAGAAATTATCGACGAATACATAGCAATAGATGGTTACGAGGCTCTTGGAAAAGTTCTTACAGAAATGACACCAGAACAATTAACTCAAGAAATGCTCGATTCAGGACTTCGTGGTAGAGGTGGTGCAGGTTTCCCAACAGGTCTAAAATGGAAATTTGCTTCTGCTTATCAAGACGACCAAAAATATGTATGTTGTAATGCTGACGAGGGTGACCCAGGTGCGTTCATGGATAGATCTATTCTTGAGGGCGACCCACACTCACTTATTGAGGCTATGGCTATTGCTGGTTATGCAATCGGTGCAACAAAAGGTTATGTTTATATCCGTGCAGAGTACCCAATCGCTGTTAAACGTCTACAAATTGCTATCGACCAAGCGAGAGAATATGGTTTACTCGGCAAAGATATCTTCGGAACAGGTTTTGAGTTCGATTTAGAGCTAAAACTTGGTGCTGGTGCTTTTGTTTGTGGTGAAGAAACTGCTCTTATGACTTCTATCGAGGGTAAACGTGGCGAGCCAAGATGCCGTCCACCATTCCCAGCAGAAAAAGGTCTTTTCGGAAAACCAACTGTTCTTAATAATGTTGAAACTTATGCTAATATTCCACAAATTATCCTAAAAGGTGCTAAATGGTTTAAATCTATCGGAACAGAAAAATCAGCTGGTACAAAAGTTTTCGCACTTGGCGGAAAAATCAAAAACACTGGTCTTGTAGAAGTTCCAATGGGTACTACTCTAAGAACTGTTATCGAAGAAATCGGTGGCGGTATCCCAGGCGGACACAAATTCAAAGCTGCTCAAACAGGTGGTCCATCAGGCGGATGTATCCCTTCTCAACTAATCGACACACCAATCGACTATGACAACCTAATTTCTATCGGCTCAATGATGGGTTCTGGTGGACTTATCGTTATGGACGAAACAAACTGTATGGTTGACATAGCTAAATTCTTCCTAGACTTCACAGTTGACGAGAGTTGTGGTAAATGTACACCATGTCGTGTTGGTACAAGAAGACTTCTTGAAATGCTCGAGAAAATCACAGAGGGCAAAGGAACAATGGAAGACTTGGACAAAATGGAAGAACTTTGTTATTATATCAAAGAAAATTCACTTTGTGGACTTGGTCAAACTGCTCCAAACCCAGTTTTATCTACACTTAGATATTTCCGTGATGAATATATTGCTCACGTACAAGACAAAGTATGTCCAGCTGGAGTATGTAAATCTTTGACAAACTATGTTGTTATCGAAGATAAATGTAAAGGCTGTACTTTGTGTGCTAGAAACTGCCCAGTTGGTGCTATTTCTGGAAAAGTTAAAGTTCCACACGTTATTGATAGTGCAAAATGTATCAAATGTGGCGTTTGTATTGATAAATGTAAATTCGGTGCGATTATTAAGAAATAATAAGGAGGATAAAGCAAAATGGTTAATATTAAAATTAATGGTATGCCTTATGAAGTTAGCGATGGCATAACAGTTTTAGAAGCAGCGAGAGAAGCTTGCGTAGATATCCCTACACTTTGCTTTTTGAAAGATATAAATCAAATCGGTGCTTGCCGTATGTGTATGGTTGAAGTTAAAGGTGCAAGAAGCCTTGTAGCATCTTGTGTTTACCCTGTTAACGAGGGTATGGAGGTTTTCACTAATACACCAAAAGTTCAAAAATCAAGAAAAATGACTCTTGAAATGATTTTGTCAGTTCACGACAAAAAATGTCTATCATGTTCAAGAAGTAACAATTGCGAACTCCAAACTCTATGTCGTGAAATGGGTATTGAGGACGAGCAAAAATGGGAAGGCTCAAAACCAGCTGGACAAAAGGATAATTCAACTGCTTATCTTGTTAGAGATAACGCAAAATGTATCCTATGTCGCCGTTGCGTAGCTGCTTGTCAAAACCAACACGTTTCTGTTATAGGAACAAACAACCGTGGTTTTGATACTGCTATTGGCTGTGCTTTCGACTTGCCACTTTCAGAGTCACCATGTGTTGCTTGTGGCCAATGTATCACAGCTTGCCCAACTGGTGCATTGAAAGAAAGAAGTTATATAGACGAAGTTATGGATGCTATCGCAGACGAGAACAAAGTTGTTATCGTTCAAACTGCTCCTGCTGTTAGAGCTGCACTTGGCGAAGAATTCGGAATGCCAATCGGCACAAATGTAGAAGGCAAAATGGCTGCTGCTCTTAGACGTCTTGGATTTAGCAAAGTTTTTGATACAGACTTTGGTGCTGACATGACAATTATGGAAGAAGCTAACGAGTTTATCGAGAGAGTCCAAAATGGCGGTAAATTGCCAATTATCACATCATGTTCACCAGGATGGGTTAAATTCTGTGAGCATTATCACCCAGATTTTATCGAAAATCTTTCAAGTTGCAAATCACCTCAACAAATGACAGGTGCTTTAATCAAAACTTGGTATGCTGAAAAAGAGGGCATCGACCCTAAAGATATCGTAAGTGTTTCTGTTATGCCATGTACAGCTAAAAAATTCGAGATTAAAAGAGATGACCAAAACGCTTCAGGTTATCCAGACCTTGATTATAGCTTGACAACTAGAGAACTAGCTCAAATGATTAAAATGGCTAAACTTAACTTCAATGCTCTTCCAGAAGAAAAGTTTGACGAGTCAATGGGCGAGTCAACAGGTGCTGCTGTTATATTTGGTGCAACTGGTGGTGTTCTTGAGGCT
>JAWXUN010000089.1:0-7091 GCA_044426425.1 Clostridia bacterium
GAGTCTACACAAGACTTGACTATTGGAATGATATTTGGCCATGCAAGCCCGACATCTTCACAAGCACAAATCATCAGTCTACGGCAAATTATCGCCAAGTCACCAGCAACTATCAGCCTAGCCAAATAGTGTAGTGTTGCATTTGGGTCACTGCCACGCATAGACTTTTGAAATGCCGAAATAATGTCGTAATGCTCCTCGCCGTCTTTGTCGTATCGCATAGAACTTTTTTGTGTGAGCTGTTTTGCTGTTTCTAAATTAACAGACAAAACATCGTCTTTTTTAACTGATGCCAAAATCGCAAGTTCCACAGCGTTTAGCGACTTTCTCACGTCGCCACCGCAAGAAACAGCAATGTGCTTGACAACTTTTTCTTCTAAATCCAGAGTTTTTTCCAAGTCTTTTGCATAAATCTCAAAAGCACGTTTAACCGCCTTTTGGATATCCTCTGACAAAACAGGCTTGAACTCAAAAACAGTCGAACGGCTAAGTATTGCATTATACACATAAAAATAAGGATTTTCTGTTGTTGATGCAATAAGCGTAATCTTTCCGTTTTCGATAAATTCAAGCAAAGTTTGTTGCTGTTTTTTTGTGAAATACTGTATTTCATCGAGGTACAAAAGAACACCATTCATGCCCATAATTGTTTCTGTGCTCGCAATTGCCTGTCTTATGTCGGCGGTGCTTGCATTTGTGCCATTTAGCTTTATCAGATATTTATTTGTGTTTTTCGCAATTATAGATGCAACGGTGGTTTTGCCCACTCCTGATGGGCCATAGAAAATTAAATTTGGAATATTTCCGTTTTCAATTATATTTCTAAGAGCCTTGTTTTTGCCCAAAATATGCGATTGTCCCACAACATCGTCAAGACTTTGTGGCCTTATTTTATCAGCTAATGGTGAACTCATTTTGACCTCATTTTTTTACTTTTTTTCTGTATTTTTAAAATTTAAAGAAGCTTATTCATAAAGTGGGTATCTTTCGCAGATTGAGTTAACTTTGTTTCTGATATTTTCGATATTATTCTCAAAATCTGTTGTTGCAAGGTAGATACATTCTGCGATTTCGTCCATATCTTCTTCTTTTAGTCCTCTTGTTGTAACTGCTGCTGTTCCTAGACGAACACCACTTGTTACAAATGGACTTCTTTTTTCTGCTGGAATTGTGTTTTTATTTGCTGTTATATAAACTTCGTCAAGTCTTTTTTCTAGCTCTTTTCCTGTTACCTCTAAATCCGATAAATCTAAAAGCATAAGGTGGTTATCTGTTCCGCCTGAAACAAGTTTCATACCTCTTGATGTCAAACCATTTGCTAAGGCTTGTGCATTTTTAACAATTTGCACTCCGTATTCTTTGAAACTATCTTGTAATGCCTCGCCAAAACAAACTGCTTTAGCTGCGATAATGTGCATCAATGGGCCACCTTGTGTTCCTGGGAAAATCGCCTTGTCTATTGCTTTTGCATATTGCTCTTTGCAAAGGATAAGACCGCCCCTTGGGCCTCTTAGTGTCTTGTGAGTTGTACTTGTAACGATGTCTGCATACTCAACTGGGTTTGGATGAACTCCTGCTGCAACTAGTCCAGCAATGTGAGCCATGTCAACCATCATCAATGCTCCACAAGCATCACAAATTTCACGGATTTTTGCAAAGTCGATTACTCTTGGATAAGCACTTGCACCAGAAACAATCATTTTTGGTTTAACTTCCATTGCTTGCTCCATTAGTTTGTCGTAATCAATTGTGTGAGTGACAGCGTCAACTCCATAAGGCACAAAATTGTAGTTTTTGCCTGACATATTAACAGGTGAACCATGTGTTAAGTGTCCGCCCTCGTTAAGATTCATGCCCAAAACTGTGTCGCCATACTCTAGCATTGCAAAATATACTGCAAGGTTAGCTTGTGCACCAGAATGTGGTTGAACATTTGCGTGTTCTGCTCCAAAAAGTTTGCAAACTCTTTCTCTTGCAATATTTTCTGCAATATCAACACACTCACAACCGCCATAATATCTTTTTGCTGGGTAGCCTTCTGCATATTTGTTTGTCAAAATTGAACCCATTGCCGCCATAACTGCTGGTGAAACAATGTTTTCTGAAGCGATAAGCTCTAGGTTTCTTTTTTGTCTTTGGAGCTCAAGCCCCATAGCCTCGCCAATTTCTTTGTCTATACCTGTAATAAAGTCAACGCTGTTTTGTAAATCTGCATACATATTAAAATACCTCCAAAATTAATTTATTTTTTTAAAAAAGTGGTATAAGAAATCTGTCTACCACATAAAATAACGCTAGGTGTAACGGATATATTGCATAAAAGAACCATTTCATACTTGCATCTCCCTTTTTTCCGCTATAAAAAACCAAAGGCAAAGCGGCAAGGCAAGCGTATAACTGGATACTGTTGAGCGTTAAAATAGAATAATAAAAATTTTCTATCGAAAAGCCCCAGTTTGTAAAACCGTAGAACAAATATGTAAGTGCAACAAATGCAATGATATCTGCCCCACGATATTTTCTGAACATATAAAAAGCCACAACGAGCAAAACTCCATAAGAACCATAGGACGAATAGAGCAGTTCTGCAACAAAAGCCATCGCTATTACGAGAATAAAAAACGCTGGTGTCTTTTTTGTTTTTTCCAGAAAAATCAGTGCTATAAAAGCTATCGCAAGTTCTACCATAACACTCTGAGCGAGCCAATAAGAAAAACTGCCATGAAAACAAAGGTCAAAAGGAACTTCTGCAACTACTGCAAAAATCACAAGCCGAACAAGATAATTTGTTCTGTTGCGTGTGCGAGCAAAACCCTCTGCAAGCAAAAAAGCAAAAATTGGAAAAGAAATTCTGCCGATTATCCTAATAATTTCTAATTGCGGAAAAAACACCGCACCGATATGGTCAATTATCATAGTGATAAGTGCAATCCATTTCAAGGTATAAGCTGTCATTGTGCCTCCTTAACAAAGTATTTTTCTTATTATTATACATCATTAATCGCAAAATTTCAATCTTTAATCAAAATTTGATTGTAAATTTATGATTTTTGGTGTAAAATCTATTTATGAAAAAATTTAATTCTTTGGAGGTTTTGACAATGACGAAAAAACAACGTGCTCTCCTTTGTGTTGAAGCACTAAAAAACGAATATCCAAGTGCTATTTGTTCTTTGAACTACTCCACTCCGCTTGAACTCTTGATAGCGACAAGGCTTTCGGCACAATGCACAGACGCAAGAGTTAACATAGTTACGCCGGCTCTTTTCGAGCGTTTTCCAACACTAGATGCCTTTTGCGATGGCAGTGAAGAAGAAATTTCTGAACTAATTAAAACTTGTGGACTTTATAAATCCAAGTCAAAGGATATTTTCGCCTGTTGCAAAATGCTAAAAAAAGATTTTGGCGGAGTAATTCCAGACACAGTTGAAGAGCTTATAAAACTGCCAGGAATAGGCCGAAAAACCGCAAATCTTGTAGTTGGAGATATTTATAAAAAACCAGCCGTTGTCACAGATACTCATTTTATAAGAATTTGTGGCAGACTTGGTTTAACCGAAAACAAAGAACCTTTTAAGGTAGAAAAAGATTTGAGGGCGATTTTGCCCTCAGAAGAGAGCAACGATTTTTGCCACAGAACTGTTCTTCATGGACGTGCTGTTTGCACAGCAAGAACCGCTAAATGTGAAATTTGTTGCATGAGTGATTTTTGTAAAAAGAAATTAAAGTGATTTTTTCCCAATAAACAAGTTTTCTCTAAGAGAAAATTACCATTTTTTGTAAAACATAAGACACAATGAGTTCACAGAAAAGACTTGAAATGGCAATGTTTTTATGTTAAAATGTTTAATATTATTTAAATAAATTAAAACAAATACTGATGAGGGTCTTTAATGAATCAACAAAATGTCTATAACAAAAACTATTATCTTTCTTATTATTTAGGGGACTTTGAGAAAAGGCCTCGTATGTTTGCGAGAAAAATTGCAAGCCAAATAGTTGAGAACTACAATCCGAAATCTGTCCTAGAAATAGGTTGTGCCTTTGGTTTTTTAACATCTGCACTTAGAGAACTCGGTGTTGAAGCTTATGGAATTGATTTTTCTGAATATGCTATAAGCCAAATCGACAGCACTGTAAAAGACTATATAAACTTGCAATCTGTGACAGAAGATTTGCCTGAACATTTCCCAAAAAAGTTTGATTTGGTTTTGTCCTTGCAATTGCTAGAGCATTTATATGAAGAAGAAGGACTTTTGGCTATAAATAAAATGTGTTCTTATACTGATGCTGTGCTTTTTTCTAGCAATCCAAATGCCGTAAAAAAAGATATACATATCAATATTCAACAGCCACCGTATTGGAGCAAACAATTTGCAAACCAAGGATTTTTTAGCAATCCATGCAAAGCACCTTTGTTCATAAAACCTTATGCCCTGTATTTTTACAAAACAAACGATATGGTGCGTGTTGCAGAAGATTTTGAAAGAAGTAACTGTCAAAAAAGAATGTCTTATGAAACTGTTTTGACAGCAAAAAAACAAAAGCTTTCTCACTTAACGAGCAAACTTATGGAAAAAACTTCCAACGAAAAAAATCTTAATATCGCCTTAGCAAGTGAAAGGGCAGAAAAAAACGCTGTCTTAAACTCTACTTTCTGGAAACTTACAAAACCGTTTAGAGCTTCAATAGATCTTCTTAAACGCTTCGTTCAGTTTTGTCCTGTAACAAGATATTTGTATATATTTTTTAAATCTGTTGAAACCGACGGCTTTAAAATTGCTCTTAAAAAGATAAGAAGTGTATTTTTACCCCTCTATTATCAATTGTCTACGGCGGACAAAAACTTGCAAACATCAACAACTTTTGATAAAGATATAAAATTCAGTATTCTTGTTCCTCTTTATAACACACCGAAAAAGTTTTTAACAGAAATGATTGAGTCTGTTCAAAAACAAACCTACAAAAACTGGGAACTTTGCCTTGCGGACGGAAGCACAGCGGACTTTGCTTTTGTAGAAAAAATCTGTAAAAAATATGCAAAAAAAGATAGCCGAATTGTATATAAAAAATTAGAAAAAAACCTTGGCATTTCAGAAAACACAAATGAATGCATAAAGATGTCAAGTGGCGAGTATATTGCCCTTTTTGACCACGATGATTTACTTCACCCATCTGTTTTGTATTATTATATGAAAGAGATTTGTGAGAAAAACGCAGACTTTATCTATTGTGACGAGCTTACTTTTGAAGAAAAGAAAAACAATATAACTGTCATACATCACAAACCAGATTTTGCAATTGACAACTTGCGTGCGAATAACTATATATGCCATCTCACAACTTTCAAAAAATCTTTGCTTAAGCAAGTTGGAATGTTCAGAAAAGAATTTGACGGCTCACAAGACCACGATTTAGTCTTAAGACTCACAGAAAAAGCAGAGAGCATTTGCCATGTTCCTAAAATATTATATTTTTGGCGAGCACACAAAAACTCTGTTGCTAAAAACATTGGCTCAAAATCTTATGCTGTTGACGCAGGAAAAAAAGCTGTTGGTGCTCACCTTGATAGATGTGGGATTAAATATGATGAAATCACTAGCACAATTTCGCCTTCTATGTACAAAATTAAATATACAATAACTAAAAAACCTCTTGTTTCTATATTAATTCCAAATATGGACAGTGTGCCGATTTTAAAAACTTGTGTAGACTCTATCGTAAACTTTACGTCTTATGAAAATTATGAGATTGTAATTATAGAAAACAACAGCAAAAAACCTGAAACATTTGAGTATTATAAAGAGTTAAGACTCAACCCAAAAATTAAAATCATACCTTATAAAGCAAACGGCCGATTTAACTATTCAAAAATCAATAACTACGGAATGAATTTTTGCAGTGGCGAGCATATTATTTTGCTCAATAATGACATAGAAGTTATGACAGAAAACTGGATAGAAGAAATGCTGATGTATTCTCAACGTCCTGATGTTGGCATAGTTGGTGCCATGCTTTATTACCCAAACAATACTGTGCAACACGCAGGTGTTATACTTGGTGTTGGCGGAATTGCTGGGCACGCACACAAGAATTTCCCAAAAGGGCATGGTGGCTATATGGGAAGAATGCTCTATGCACATAACCTGTCCGCTGTCACAGCCGCTTGTCTGATGTTTAAAAAATCTATTTTTGAAGAAGTTTCTGGACTTGATGAAAAGAACTTTGCCGTGGCTTTTAACGATGTTGATTTATGCTTAAAAGTTCGTGAACTTGGATATCTCGTTTGCTTTACCCCATTTGCAGAACTTTATCATCACGAGTCTATTTCTCGTGGCTATGAAGATGATATCAAAAAAATCAATAGATTTAATGCAGAAATTAAATATTTTGAACAAAGATGGGAAAAGATACTAACAGATGGCGACCCATATTACAACATAAACCTCACAAAAGATAGAGATAATTTTGATATTATCCCACCAAAATACTAAAAAAATCCCCCTACACAAAATGTGTAGGGGATGTTTTTTTATCTGCTATTAAAATTCAATTTTTTCTGAAATGTATTTTGCTAAATCTTCAACTGGAATTCTAACTTGCTCCATTGAATCTCTCTCTCTGATTGTAACACAATTGTCAGCCTCTGTTTTGTCGTCGCCAACTGTTTGGAAGTCGATTGTGATGCAATAAGGTGTTCCGATTTCGTCTTGACGGCGATATCTTTTTCCGATTGAACCAGCGTCGTCATAATCTACCATAAAATATTTTGAAAGAGTAGTATAAATCTCTTGTGCTTTTCCAGATAATTTTTTAGAAAGTGGGAAAATTGCTGCTTTGAATGGTGCAAGTGCTGGGTGGAAATGCAGCACTGTTCTAACATCGTTTTCGCCAACAGTTTCTTCATCATAAGCGTCACACAAAAATGCAAGTGCCGCTCTGTCTGCACCGAGTGAAGGCTCGATAACATAAGGAAGATATCTTCTGTTCTCTTCTTGGTCAAAATATGTCAAATCTTTTCCTGAACACTCTTGATGTCTGCCAAGGTCGTAGTCTGTTCTGTCAGCTATACCCCAAAGCTCGCCCCTGAT
>JAWXUN010000090.1:0-7087 GCA_044426425.1 Clostridia bacterium
ACAGTTGAACCAACTGTAACTCCAGAGGTAACTCCAGAGCCAACAGTTGAACCAACTGAAACTCCTGCAGTTGAAGACGATACAGATGTAGAAGACGACACAGACGTTGAAGAAGAAGAAGAAGAAGAAGACAGTGCTATTGTTGAAACTGGTGACAGTTCAGACATGATGTTCTGCTTTATCGCTCTTGCATTCTCCGCTCTAGCTTTCACAGTTGTAATCGCAAGAAAAAAATCTTCTAAATAATTTTATTATCAAGAAGATAAATTGTAACAGCAAATAAAAATTATCACCTAAAAAATTGTTAAGAGAGTTTTGATAGAAATATCAAAACTCTTTTTTTATATTTATATTTAAAAATGTAGGGAACGATATTCATAATTCACAATTCACAATTCACAATTACTTTTATACTAAATCCCCACGTACGCTGAAAAGGTACGAGAAAATTCTCGTACCTTTTCGTTAAATTATTAGATTTTACCATTTTTTTTATCTTCAAGAAGTTTCTTGATTTTTTTGTGTGGGTCGATTAGAGAACTGATTGAAACATCGTGATTTAGAGCTGTTATAAAATAAGCAACATATTTTGATGCGTTAACTTCTATAAACCATTCTCTTTTTGCCAACTCTGGGTTTAAGTATGTTAAGTTTGAACCAAAAACACCGTCAATCAAACCGTCTTTATATGCTTTGTCGAACAACTCAAGACCAGCTGTAAAAATTGTGTATGTTGCATAGCAGAAGAATTTTTTTGCACCTTTTTCTTTTACTTTATATGCAATGTCAAGCATTGACTCGCCAGATGCAATGATATCATCAGCTACAAAAACAGTTTTGTCCTTAACACTCTCACCAAGATATTCGTGAGCAACAATTGGGTTTCTTCCGCCAATTACTTGCGAATAATCTCTTCTCTTATAGAACATTCCAAGCTCAACACCTAAAACAGATGCATAATACATATTTCTGTTAAGTGCTCCTTCGTCAGGACTTACTATCATAAAGTCTTCTCTTTCAAAAGAAACATCATTGAAAGTAGTAAACATAGCTTTTAAAACTTGGTATGTTGGCATTAGATTGTCAAATCCCATTAATGGAATTGCATTTTGCACTCTTGGGTCGTGTGCATCGAATGTAAGAATATTGCTAACACCCATTTGTTGAAGTTCTTGTAGAGCAAAGGCACAGTCAAGTGACTCTCTATAACTTCTTCTGTGTTGTCTGCCACCATATAGCATTGGCATAACAACATTAATTCTATACGCTTTACCACTAGCTGCTTGAATAATTCTTTTCAAATCTTGGTAGTGGTCATCAGGCGACATACGATTTTCTTGTCCAAAATATTGGTAGCTAAGGCTATAATTTCCAACATCAACAATGATATACAGATCGTATCCTCTGATAGTTGATAAAATCATACCTTTTCCGTCACCAGATTGAAAACGTGGGCAAACATTATCAATAACAAGTTCTCTTTCTGGTAGCCCAGCTTCTGACGACCAGCGTTTTAGATATTTAACTATATCGTCAGTCATGTGCTTTGCACCAGCTAGGGAAATAATTCCGATAGGTGCTACTCTGTTTTCAGGGGCAAATGTCATTTTTTTCTTATTCATTCAATTTCTCACTTTCAAAAAACGCTTAAATAGCTAAACAATTTTGTTCGTTTGTGCTTTGAAGATTTTATAGTGGTATACGCCACATTTATTCTTCATTTAGTTTTTCGTAATAATTCTTTTATATTTTAGCATATTTTAAACCATTTTTCTACATAAAAAGCGAATTTTTTTACATAAAGCTAACATTTTGTTAAAAGTGTATATAGTCTAAATTTAATAATGGGAAATTTTTATTAAAAGTTATAGTCACAAGCAAGATTTATGCAATCAATATTACTGCCAATTGCATAATTCAGCGTATATTTTGTTCCACCAAATTTTTGATTACAGTAGCAAATTAACTTTTCACTTCTATCAACCATATAGCGATTGCGTTTATAATAACAATCTTTTTTATAAGTTTCGCTTACATATACAACCTCGTCCGACAAACTGAGAATTTTTTTGTATAGCTCTTTGTTCTCTTCTGTCCAAGATTTTGCTTGTTCTATAAACGGCACGGCAGAAATCAATCTTATATCCTTATATTCTTTTTTTAAGCCAAGTATAATCTCTGCACAAATTAAATCAAATCCATAACACGCACCTTGATAAAAATTTGTATAACCACTATCAATTGCTTTTATACACTCAATCTTTATGCACTCCTTTAATAAATCGAGATTTTCTGGTAATTGCTTATTTCTGTGTCCGCTAAAACACAAACTTTTATGCCTCATAACTTACCTCCAAGAAAAAACTTCCGAACATTTATTCGATTACTTGTATTTTAACTCAAAATATATAATTTGTCAATACTTCTTTTAGAAAATAAATATTTCCTTTTTGTAAATTAATATAAAAAATTATTAATTTACTTGCAAATTTTTAAAAATATGTTAAAATATACATATAGAAATTAATTAGTACACAATTTTTATTATATTTGTAATTTTGAAAAGCAGAAAGGAAGTCAATAGTTTTAATGTTATAACTATGACTCAGTGAAAAAATGAAAAGTTCAATTCTTAAAAGATTTATCCTTTTCCTCTCCCCTTGCGTTACTTACGCTGCCATATTAGCCCCTATTTATGCAATGTTTGCAGAAATGATTTACGTCTTAAATTCGCCCGATACAGCACTTAGCATAGAAAATTATTATTTTATCGCTATGAGTCTGTCTGCTTTTATTTTAGTTTTAAACTTGGCGGAAAGATTTTTGCGACCTCTGTGGGTCTACCCAGTTTTTGCAGCTGCACTTGTTGTTGTGTATCACCTTTTGTTCTCTTGCTTTATTTTTTCAGTTTTCACATCAGTCTGTGCTATTATAAAAATTGCGGGAATGATAAAAAAACAAGATGTTTTTCTTAACAATATGTACAAAGGCTTGTGTTTACCTTTTTTGATTTACTTTATCTTGTCTGCTTTTATGGACAAACCGTTCATACAATTTGTTTCAATTGTTTCTTTTTCTATTGTTTTAATACTAACTTTCGCTTGCCTTGGCATCACCAGAGTTACAAAATATGTAGAAATTAACAAAGGTATGTCTAATATGCCTGGAAATAAAATTGTAAATTCTATTTCTAATGTCATTTTAGTGCTTACGCTCTTGTTCCTTGTTGTGGTTGTGCCAATGATTTTTAACGATTATAGTTACATAAGTATTAATTTAGAAAGTGCAGAAATCATTGAAGTTGAAGAAGATTCTATTATGACAGAATATCTTGATAAAAATTATGTCGTAAGTTCTGAGTCTGTCGAAGATAGTGGCGGTTTTGAATTTCACGACCCATACCTCTTCTGGACGGTTCTTCAAAATTTATCTTTTATCGCTATTGGTATAGGTCTTGTGATTTTTGTTGTTATAAAAATCAGAAAATTTATCTTGAGCCTTGGCGGAACTGTTCGTGAAATTGATGATGTTATAGAAGACACAATCAAAACGGATGTAGATTATTTTGACGGTGACGAGAAAAAAGTTAAAGCCGAAAAATTAAAATTTTTCGATATGTCACCAAACGTAATTATACGAAAAAAATATAAATCGACTATCAAATCACGTTTTAAAGATGAAGTAGAAAAGTGGAAAAGTCCAAGCGAAATAGAGAGTACCGCAAAAATCGAAAATGAAAAACTCCACACAATTTACGAAAAAGCAAGATACAGCAAAGACGGTTGCACAAAAAGCGACACAGTTTTTTAGCATTAAAGCAAGCCATTCAAATTTGAATGGCTTGCTTTTTTTATAAATAGAAACATTTAATATATATATCAATCAAAAAATAAAATAATTATCAACTATTTTTATTGCCAAATTTTGTGTTTTGTTGTATAATAAATATATATATATAATTTTTGGAGGTTTGATATGGTTAATCGTTGTTTTAGCATGGGAATTAATGGAATGGTTGCGTTTACTGTTGAGATTGAAGCGGATATCTCTTCTGGTATGCCTACCTTTGAGCTTGTCGGTTTGCCTGATACCGCCGTCAAAGAGTCTAGGGACAGGGTTCGCTCTGCCATTGGTAATTGCGGTTTTGATTTTCCTGTCAGCCGTCTTATAATGAACCTTGCACCAGCAAGCATGAAAAAAGAGGGACCTATTTATGACTTACCTCTATTTATCACTATATTAAAATCAACAAATCAACTTAGAAAATATACTGACGATTGCGTTTTTTTAGGCGAACTTTCTCTAGGCGGAAATCTTCGCCCAGTCAGAGGAATTTTGCCAATGGCAATTAAAGCACAAGAAGAAGGTTTTAAGAATATATTTGTACCAAAAGAAAATGCACTAGAAGCTGCCGTTGTCAAAGGAATAAATGTATACCCATCTGAAACTGTTTTTGAAATAATCGAACATTTAAGAGATATCAAACTAATTGAAAAAGCTGTTCCACAAATATCAGAAACAGATTTTGTTCAGTATGATTTTGCCGATGTAAAAGGACAAGACGACGCAAAAAGAGCACTAGAGATAGCAGCAAGCGGTGGGCATAATGTGCTTATGCTTGGCCCGCCTGGTTCTGGTAAAAGTATGCTCGCAAAACGTATTCCATCAATCTTGCCTAGCATGACTTTTGAAGAGAGTATAGAAACTAGCAAAATCCATTCAGTGGCGGGCAAACTTTCTCGGAGTTCTTCACTAATTACAAGCAGACCATTCCGTGCACCTCACCACAATATTTCGCCAAACGGCTTGGCTGGCGGTGGTGCTAACCCAACACCTGGCGAGATTTCTCTATCACATAACGGTGTGTTGTTTTTGGACGAGTTCCCAGAGTTTCCAAAAAATTCTTTAGAAATTCTCAGACAACCTATCGAAGAGGGTATCGTAACAATTTCTCGTGTTTCTGGCTCTGCCACTTTTCCATGTAATTTTATGCTAGTTACCGCTATGAACCCTTGCCCTTGTGGTTTTTTTGGCGACCCAACGCATAGGTGCACCTGTTCGGTCAACACAGTAAAAAGATATCTTAGCAAAATATCTGGACCTCTGTTAGACAGAATAGATTTGCACGTAGAAGTGCCTGCACTTAGCTATGAACAACTCGCTGACACTACAAAAGAAGAGAGTTCTGAAGAAATCAGAAAACGTGTTAACAAAGCAAGAGAAATTCAAGCTAAACGCTTTGAGGGTATGAATATCCACTGTAATTCAAATATACCAGCCGAAAAAATCAGAGAGTTTGTAAACCCTAGCCCTTCAGCCGAAAAAACGCTGGAAAAAGTTTTTGAAAAACTTGACCTTTCTGCAAGAGGCTATCACAAAATTATGAAAGTTAGCCGAACAATTGCCGACATATCTGGGAATGACAGAGTTGAAGCCGAGCATATTTTTGAATGTGTCAGATACAGAAGTCTTGACAGAAAGTATTGGAATAAAGAACTATGATAGATAAAATTAATTTAAGCCCAAGGCTACAAATGTGTGCTGATTTTGTGCCTTTTGGCTCTCGGTTTGTCGATATCGGAACCGACCACGGATATCTGCCAATTTATTTGATTAAAACAAATAAAATCAGCTCTGCCCTAGCTTGTGACATAAACAAAGAACCGCTTGAAAGTGCCAAGAGAAATGCGGAAAAATATCAGATTAATCTTGTGACAAAACTTTCTGACGGCTTTAAAAATATTGATGAAAATGAATTTGACTGTGCTAACATTGCTGGCATGGGTGGCGAACTAATTGCAAAAATTATCGAAAATTGTGATTATATCAAAACAAAAACTTTAATTTTGCAAGCAATGACTAAAGCTATGAAATTAAGAGAATACTTATATCAAAATGGCTTTTATATAGAAGAAGAAAAAGCGGTTTTTGACAAAGGAAAAATCTATTCCGTCATGCTCGTAAAATTTGGCAACAAAGAAAAACCTTGTCTTTATATGGGCAAAATTAAAGCAGGTAGCGAATTTTCTAAAGAATACGCAAGTTCTGTTTTAAATGATTTAAGAAACATTTTAAAGGGAAAAAATGACACAGTCATCGCCAAAAAAATTGAAGAAATAGAGGAGAAATTTTTATGAAAGTTTTAGATATTTACAATTTAATAGATAAAATCGCCCCATTTAATACTGCCATGAGTTTTGATAATGTCGGTATTCTCTGCGGAAATAGTGAAAATAGTGTCGAAAAAATTTTGATTTGCCTAGACATAACAGATGCGGTTATCGAAGAAGCAAAAGGACTTTCTGCCAATCTGATAATTTCTCATCACCCTGTTATTTTTGACCCAATAAAAAAAATCGACTCAAATTCTATTCTTGCAAAACTAATAAAAAATGATATAAATGCAATTGCTTGCCACACTAATATAGATAAATGCGAAAAACTTGGCACAAACCGTGCCTTGGCTGACAAGCTTGGTTTTAAAGAAATACAGGCATCGGAAAATGGCGAATATTTTGTTTTGAATTTAAAAACAAATGTAAAAAATCTTGCAAATCACATAAAAAATTGTTTTCCAAATTGTAATTTGCAATTCTCAAATTTTGATAGCGACATAAAAAAAATCGCCCTTTGTTCTGGTGCAGGCTCAACAGTAATTTATGACAATGAGTCAATTGATGCACTTATAACTGGCGAAATAAAGCACGACGCATGGCTAGAAGCTATGCACAAAAACATAGCAATTTTTGCTTTTGGACATTATGACACAGAAATTTTGTACTGCGAGCAACTACAAAAATATTTACAGAAAAATACAGAAGAAGAAATATATATTTCTAAAAAAGAATTAAATCCAATTAGGGTAATATAGGAGAAAACAAATGGCACTTGATGGTGCGTTTTTACGCCATATAAAAAAGGAACTAGAAGAAAAACTGATTGACGGCAGAGTTGACAAAGTATATCAACCAAGTCGAGATGAAATCGTCTTGCAAATTAGAACAAGGCAAGACACATACAAGCTTTTGCTCTCCGCAAGACCAGACACAGCAAGAATACAGATAACAAAATTCGCTTTTGAAAATCC
>JAWXUN010000091.1:0-7075 GCA_044426425.1 Clostridia bacterium
ATACTTTTTTATCTTTTTTAAGAAAACTTAGATATAAAAGTTTGAATTGTAATAGTAGGATTTTTTCTTCAATTTTAAAAGCTGTTTTTTCCTAATCAACACGCTTGGTTGGGGCTTGCTCCAACCGTGGGTTTAACAATATATAATTAAGAAATCGCAAGATTTCCGCCACAATTGTGAATTGTGCATTGTGAATTATGAATTACCTCTTCACTATTCACTTTTACTTATTACTTAAGTTACCGACTATGAGCCCCAACCCTACTTAAAAAAACGCAAAAAAAAGCAGAACTCTTGCGGTAAGTTCTGCTTTTATTAGGGGGGTATATATATTGAGGAGGGTAGAACATGCACCAAGAAAAGTTGCGGTTCTTTTCTTTAGTACATCTATATTATACACGATAATTTGCTTTGATATGTTAATTTGCTATGAATAAATGTTTAAACTTTTATATAAGATTTATTAAAAAAAATAATCTTAATTATTAAAATAAATCCGCATTCATTCTGCTGTAATGAAAAATGTACTGTTGTGCAATTCCTGCATTTTTTCCAAAATCTTCTGGTTTGTTGTTTGGCAAAAGAACTTCCATAGCTCTTTTCATCCACACATCAAGCGGAAAACACTCTGTGCGATACAAACCATATAACAAAACACAGTCGCTAACCTTTGGTCCTACGCCCTTAATTTTCATAAGTTCGTTTTTTGCCTCGTCCAGTGGCATTGTGTATAAATCGTTTAAATTAATCTTGCCACTTGCAACAAAATCTGCTGCACTCATAATATATTTCGCCCTAAAGCCACTGCGGATTGGAGCTAGTTCTTCTTCACAAAGGCTTGCGATTTTCTCTGCTTTTGGAAATGCCTTGTGCCCAGAGATATCCTCGCCAAAATTATCACAAAAACGCTCGACAATACCCTTTATTCTTGGTATGTTGTTGTTCTGCGAAAAAATGAACGAGCAAAGAGCCTCCCAAGGTTCTTGCCTAAGTATACGTATACCAGGGGCATATTTGATTGCATCTTTTAAGACAGGGCTGACCTTTTCTATCTCTTTTTTTATTTTTTCGTAATCTGTTTCTATGTCAAAATATTTTTTCCAAATTGTTTCGTATTCGTCTTTTGTGCAAGATAACACAAGTTCGCTATCCTCTTTTTTTATGCTCAAAAGCTTGTCAAATGCGACAGCCGTCCAAACTCCGTCCGTTTCTTTCCATCTAAAAGCTTGTCCGCAGTCAAGGGTTTCGCCAAGCTCAAAAAACGCTGGTATTCTGTATTCACTCATCTGTTTTTGCCCTCTGTTTTTGTGCTTGCCACAAGTTTTCTTGATGTCAAAAATTCGATAGTCCTCTCGATAGAGTCCTTAGAATTTCCCCAGTCGCCACCTGCGTTGCGATAGTCAAACATTCGGCAAAAATGGGTTATGTCACCTTTCAGGACTTCCATATAATCCCCACAGAGTTTGTGCGTTACTTCCATAAACTTCGCTTGGTTTTTGCGTGGCATTTCTTTTTGCACAACAGAGCTTATCAGATTATAGTGACTCATGCAAATATGTGTTTGCTCTGAATATAATTTTCGGAATTCCTCTTCGCTTTGCCACAAATTCAGGGTTGATTTGCAAAGATGCATCATGTTTTTCTCTATATTTTCGCAGATAAAACAGCTGTTCTCTCTTTGCTCTGCTAGTTTTGCTTGTTTTTTTAGTGGCATTTTTGAGTCTAACAAGTCTTTTTCTGTTTCTGCTAAAAGACTCTCAAAAATAAGTGCCACAGAAAGACGACTACCTCGCATTAAAATTTGGTCGAAATGAGTTTTGCAAAAACCGAGTCGGTTTGTTTCAATCCTAACATCTGGCTCCATCATTGCCGCACCTGTCACATAAGTAGCCATTCTGTCCTCAAGCATATCTCTCATTCGACAAAAAGGGCAACCATCTTTTGGCTCAAAAATCTCACTAATTGGTATAGAACATATATCTTGTCGCATTTTACTATCTCCTTGTATAAATATACATTTTTAAATTTACTATTGACAACAAATTTTGTTGAAAACTTGTTAAAAAGTTTATAAATTTTCTGCGTTTTGTAAAATTATACCACGTTTTTTCCCATTTGCATAGTGCAAAACTATTAAAACTTTGTTAAATATCAAAATTATGAATATACATTGATATAAATTTTCAAAAAACTCTTGACAATAATTAGGTCTTGACAAGCTTTACCTGTATATAGTGTGAAAAAACCGCCCTCACCACTATAAAAGCGATTGAAAATTTTTGCTAATTTTTTTGTAAAATCATGTCGAATTAAGTCTAATATTATTTCGTTAACATAAGTTTTCCACAATTAAAGTTATTAACATTTCCACTTTTCCCTGTTTTTAGGGACTTATCAACTTTTTCAACAGAGTTATCAACAGTTTTTGTGGGTAACTTTGGTTGCTATTACCTTTGTATGTAAATTATGTTATACCTATAATAAATTTTTAATATTAAAAATATGTAAAAGAATTTTTATGCATAAATTTTGTTAAAAATGCAACAAACTATTTAAAAAATTGTA
The DNA here is from genome assembly GCA_044426425.1 of Clostridia bacterium. Taxonomy (GTDB): domain Bacteria; phylum Bacillota; class Clostridia; order Oscillospirales; family Acutalibacteraceae; genus SIG603. Next base: position 2,566 of record JAWXUN010000091.1, read on the forward strand.
AAAAAACACTCGACATTTTTGTTAAAATTGTCAAGTATTATAATTTTGTGATTGTTTGTCAGCACAAATAGATTAAATATTGTAGGGAACAGTGCCATACGTGGGGATTTAAGGAAAAGGTAATAGTGAAGAGTGAAAAAGTAATGTGAAAATCCTCACGGATTTTTTGATTAAATTTTTGTATATTATAATTTATTTAGAAAAATACAGTTTATAAAACAATATATAATTAAGAAATCGCAAGATTTCCGCTACACCTCTTCACTCTTCACTTTTACTTATTACTTAAGTTACCGACTATGGGGTTGGGGCTTGCTCCAACCGAGGTTAACAACAAATGTTGCACGAAAGATATATTTTTTCGGATAATTGTTCCTCGCCCTCGGAAGGAGCAAGCCCCTTCCCCATACGTGGGAACTTAGTGAAAAAGTAATAGTGAAGAGTGAAAAAGTAATGTGAAAATCCTCACGGATTTTTTGATTAAAGTTTTGAATATTATAATTTATTTAGAAAAATATAGTTTATAAAACAATATATAATTAAGAAATCGCAAGATTTCCGCTACACCTCTTCACTCTTCACTTTTACTTATTACTTAAGTTTCAAAACCATAGCTACCCAGCCTTTTTCTTCTTTTCTCTCTATGATATCAAAATTCTTTGTAACAGCTGTTATGACCTCGTCCGAACGTGTGTCGATAATTCCGCTGACGATGTATGTTGAATTTGGGTTCATAAATTTTGGTGCATCTTCCGAAAGCAAGATAACGATACTCGCAACGATATTCGCGAGAACAAGGTCAAACTTTCCGCTAACTTTTTCAGTTAGATTTCCACAAATACCCGTGAATTTGTCATCTACTTGATTGATTTTTGCATTTTCTATTGCAGTTTTAACCGCAAGGCTGTCAATGTCAACACCAATTGCCAACTTTGCACCGAGCAAGATTGATGCAACAGACAAAATTCCACTGCCACAGCCCATGTCCAAAACGCTGTCGCCCTCGCCCAAATATTTCTCCATAAGCTCAAGGCAAAGTCTTGTTGTTTCGTGTGTGCCTGTTCCAAAGGCAAGCCCTGGCTCTAGGTGAAGAACAGTTCTTCCCTTTGCGTCGTACTCGTCCTCCCAAGTTGGACGGATAAGAATTTTTTCGCCAACTGGTATAGGCTTAAAATATTTTTTCCAGTTATTTATCCAATCTTCTTCTTTGCAAGCGAGTGTGTCTATTTCGTTTTCTATGCCACAATCCGAAAATCTCTCTCTCAAAAAAGCCACAGCCTCAAGCGGATTTTCTTCTGGGCTGATATAGACATGAATGAGAGCCTTTGTTCTGTCTTTTGCGAGCAAATCCTCGTCAATTAAATCAATATGAGCAATTTCCATTGCTTCTACTTCTAAATTTGAGTAATCCTCAATATAAATACCATAAGGCACTACCATCTGTGCAATGTCAGATGCTGTTTCCATGTGCTTTGATGGAACGATTATCACAATCTCTGTCCAATCTGCGTTTATCATATATGTCACTCTTTCTAAATATTTTGTTGTATTTATTATACATTATTTTAGAAAAAAATACAAGGAGGAATATGACTAAGAAAAAATTTTTGATGCAGGGCACTATTTTAACAATCATCGCCCTTGTTATGCGAAGTACAAATATGTACTTTCGTTCTTATCTTTCTGTAAAAATTGGGGCTGAGGGCATGGGACTTTATCAGCTGATTTTTTCTGTTTTTCTTCTCGCCACAACTCTTTCTACCTCTGGAATTAGCCTAGCTGTAACAAGGCTGGTTAGCTCGCTAATTGCCAAAAACAAGCGTGGAGAAATCAAAAGCACCGTAACAAAATGTCTTGCTTTTTGCCTGTTCCTTAGCCTTTCTATATCTTCTATTTTCTTTTTTTGTTCAGACTTTATCGCCATTAATTTTCTTTCTAACGCAATGGCATCTCCTAGTCTAAAAATCCTTGGTTTAGGCTTGCCTTTTATGTCTATATGCACTTGTATCAAGGGGTATTTTTTGGCTGTGGACGAGGGTGTTAGCAGTGGCATTGCCGACTTGGTCGAGCAGATTATAACAATCGGTGGAACTGTTGTTATATTCACGTTTTTTCCTTTTGAGAATATTGAAACTGCCTGTGTCTATGCAATGATAGCCTCTACATTGGGAGAAATTAGTTCTTTTTTGATTGACTTTATTTCTATGAAATTGAGTCTTATGAAACATTGCCCAAAAAAAAGAGAAAAAAGCCACGGCGTTATAAAATCACTCTCTCACATCGCCTTGCCTTGCACTCTTAGCTCTACTGCGAGAAGTCTTTTGAACACTGCCGAAAATCTTTTAGTTCCCATAAAACTACAACAAAGTGGGCTTTCTTATAGCCTTTCTATGAACCAATATGGACTTCTCTCTGGCATGGCTTTTCCTATTTTATATTTTCCCTCGGCTTTGATAGGTCCATTTGCATCGCTCCTTATTCCAAAAATTTGCCGAGAAAAAGAACTCTCGCACCCAAACGCAGTTGCCTATATAACAGAAAAAGCCGTGGGCACAGCTGTTAGTTTTGGCATAATAACATCAGCGGTTTTCTTTAGCTTTTCCTCGCTTTTGGCAGATGTTTTTTATCAAAGTACAGACGCTGGGATATACATAGCCATTTTGTCCCCACTTGTGCCTTTGATGTATCTTGACATTGTTGTCGATTGCCTTTTAAAAGGGCTTGACCAACAGCTGAACTCCATGAAATACAACATCTTAGACTCATCAATTAGGCTTGTTTTAGTGATGACTTTTATGAGCATTTTTGCAATGAAAAGTTATATAGTAATCATTTTTATAAGCATGATTTTAAACGCATCACTAAGCTTTGGAAAAGTTATAAAAGTGACTGGCATGGGTTTTAGCTTTTTAAAAAAATTATTTTATCAAATACCGCTTGCGATATCCTCAATTGCAGTTGCTAGTTTGTTTGCGAAAAGTTTCTTAGCAAACTCTTCACTTTACGGAACACAAAACAAAAGCCTAGAACTAATCATAGTCCTAAGCATAAGTTACGCCGTTTATGGCTGTGTGTGTTTGTTTGTGGAGCGAAAAAGAAAACTATAAAAAAATCACTCCATTTTTCTCTCTGTTCAACTTATAATATAGCAACTTGAATATTCTTAGCCCTTAACTAAGTGGCATAAATCCTGCCAAAAGCTCTAAAAATCCTCACTAATACATGAGTATTAGCTGTGGTTTTTAAAACTTCTGACAAAATTTCTGCTCACTTATTTATAAGCCTAATAATAATCAAGTTGCTATAAATCTCTACGAAGTTGTAAAAATTTTATCCTTTTTCAAAAGAAATCCACCACTGACCATACGGGGAATGAAATCTTGATATTCTTATCAAATGGTTTCATCGATTATTGTAGATTTCTTTTCTTTGTTTACAGCTTGTCTTTTTTTAATAAAAGTAGTATAATTAATTTTATATAAAAAACTGGAGTGTATTAAATATGGTTATTAACGGAAATATTTTTCCTGGCGAAGGTTTTGCTGACCGCACGCAGTTGTTGAAAATGGAAAAGTTTACATTGTATCTGGACGTGATTGCTTTGCTAAATAAAATATTTTTTTAAGTTTATTAATATAATTTTGAGCAAAATTTAGGAGCTGTGATACTCAAATCACAGCTCCTGTTTTATTTTTATTGAATAAAATTGTTATAATCCTAACAGTTGTTGTTTTTTAGTTTCAAATTCCTCTTGAGAAATAATTCCACTATCGAGCAACTGTTTAAATTTTAATATTTCATCTGCTGAAGAAGTAGTTGTATTCGATTTAGTAGTAGGCTCTAAATCAGTTTTTATTGGTTGGGTAATTATATTTAATATTGATAATGCCTCTTGAGCTTGTGAATATACTTGTTTATATAAAAAACCGTCTTTTTTTGTTTCAGCTTCTATAAAATTAATATAAACTGTAGGAGACTCGATGTTATTCATTGTTATTTTTATTTGAAGTTTAGAACAAGTGTTTTTTCGTTTATGTCCTGTACTTCCACCGACTATGGCACCGACCCCTCCAAATAAAGCACCACCAACAAGAGCTCTGCCAACACCACCTTTTGAAATGGAATTGCCATCTTCAATTAGTTCATAATCTATTAAATCTGTGTAGTTATAAATTCTTAAATCTTTAATTTTACCACTTAAACCAGTTTTTGGAATAGCAAACTTTTTATTCATATCATCGAAGTGAATGAAGTTACCTACCCTTTTTTTCGCATTAAATAAAGCAATTTCTTCTTGATGCTCTTGTTCAGTTTGCTGTGAAGCACCAACCATTCCTTTGAGTTCCTCTAATGGAAATTTTTTAAGTTTTAACAATGAAATTCCATTTACTGACAATTTTTTTGCACAATCTTGACAAACAAATAAACCATCATACTTTGCAGATGATTTCGAAAATGCACCTGTTTGAAGTCCACAAATAGGACAATTTTCAGTTTTGAATAAACCCAT
>JAWXUN010000092.1:0-7064 GCA_044426425.1 Clostridia bacterium
ATATGACGAAATGATAGAGAGAAAAGACGAGGTGACAAGAATTTATGAGCAGTTTCGCAAGCGGATATATTAAATATGTTAATCACCTAGAGCAAATTAACGATGCAGCTATAAACAACCCAAAAAAGATGATTGAAGAGGTTGAATATAGCTATCACGAGCATTTGCAGACAATTGCAAACGACATTGTAAAACACAAAAACAATATTCGTATTTGCCTTTTGGCTGGCCCTAGTAGCAGCGGAAAAACCACAACGGCAAACCTTTTGTGCAAGTATCTTAAGGAACTTGGCAAAAATGCTTTTATCGTATCATTAGATGATTTTTATAAAAATCAAAACGACGCACCAACAAGAGCGGACGGCACAAAAGACTTTGAAACAGTTTATTCTCTTTCTGTTGAAAAAGTCACCGAGTGCATTAAAAATATTGTTAGTTTAAAGCCTTTTATTGTTCCTGAATTTAGTTTTCCACTAGGCAAGTCAATTTCTGAAAAAGAATATATTCTTGGTGAAAATGACATTGTTATTATGGAGGGTCTACACGCTTTAAACCCTATTTTTACAAACGAGATTGGCGAAAACCAACTTTTAAAATTATATGTTAGCATCAAACAACCAATTAAAGATGCAAACGGAGAAGTTCTCACAGCAGAAGAAGCAAGACTTGTGCGACGAATGGTTAGGGACATCAAGTTCCGTGATTGTGGAACAGAAGAAACCCTCTCTATGTGGCAAGATGTTATGGACGGCGAGGATAAATATATCAGACCGTATAGACTAAGTGCCGACTACACTGTTAATTCAATCCACATATACGAGCCGTGTGTGTTACGAAGTATTGCAATACCTATGATAAGGCAAGTTGCCGAATATAGTCCATATTATAGAAAAGCAAGGGCGATAGAAGCGAAGCTTATGCGATTTGAAAAAATTGACAAAAGCCTAGTTCCTCAAAATTCTGTTTTGAGAGAGTTTATTGGAAATTGAGAAAGGATAAATAAGATATTGAAAAAGCCTAAAAACATTATAGTCTTTATGACTGACCAACAAAATGCAAAAACAATGTATGCGGACAGTGTTGCAAAAACACCTAACATTGACACGTTTTTGCAAAAATCCATGCATTTTACAGATGCATATTGCCCAGCACCACACTGTTGCCCAAGCCGAGCGAGCTTTTTTTCGGGATTGTACCCAGCACAGCACGGAATATGGCATAATGTTGAAGTTGACAGTGCAATTTCAAGAGAACTTTTTGACGGCGTTAAATTGTTCCCAGAGGTTTTGAGCGAGAACGGTTATCAAACTGTTTTCTCTGGAAAGTGGCACGTTAGCGGGACAGAAGGGCCAGCAGACAGAGGTTTTCAAAAAGTGCTAAGAGAATGCACAACCAATTACGGCAGAGAGGGTAAAGAGAACATCCCTCGCTTTAACGATTGGTCAAAACTTTATTGCCACAACGAAAAAATTGATGGTGCTAACGAGATAAAAACAGACGGAAGAATTGTAAAAGAGGGTTATCCTACATACTATCAATACGGAATAGAAGAAAATCCTTTTGGCGATACAGACACTGTTGAAATGGCTTGTGAAGAGTTGAAAAATTATGATGGTGACAAACCATTATTTATGTACGTTGGAACAATTGGCCCTCATGACCCATATTGTGTTCCACAAGAATTTTTGGATTTGTATAGAGATTTAGAAGTAGTATTGCCTGAAAGTTTTAATGACACAATGGAAGACAAACCAGCCTTGTACAGAAGAACAAGGGAGCAATTTGCATTAACAGAAGATGAATACAAAGAGAGTGTGAAAAGGTATTTAGCTTTTGTTTCTTATGAAGATAGCCTTTTTGGCAAGCTTTTAGACACTATTGACGAAAAAGGAATTTATGACGATACAGCTATAATTTATCTGACAGACCACGGCGATTATTTAGGTGCTCACGGACTTTGGGCAAAAGGTTTGCCTTGTTTTAAAGAGGCTTATAACATCTGTGCGGCAATCGGTGGCGGAGCTTTGAATATAAATGGAACGAATGGCGAATTAATTTCGTTAGCAGATTTTGCACCTACAATTTTAGATTTAGCTGGAATTGAAGATTTGCCAGAAATGTGTGGAAAATCTCTTGTACCTTTCCTAAAAAAAGAAAAGCCAGAAAACTGGAGAGAGTATATTTGCACACAAACAAACGGCAACGAAGTGTATGGAATACAAAGAGCTGTTTGGGATAAAAAATGGAAATATGTTTATAATTCATTTGATTATGATGAGTTGTATGATTTGGAAAATGACCCACTGGAAATGCACAATATATGCAAAAAGCCTGAGAACAAAGGCAAGGTAAAAGAGATGTGCAAGAAAATGTGGCAGTTTGCGTACGATACAAAAGACTGTCAAACTTGTGGTTATATAATGGTTAGAATGGCACCTTATGGTCCTGGAATAATATTTGAGAAAGATTGAGGAGAAAAACTATGAAAAGACAAATTGTATTTTTAATGACAGATACAACAAGATGTGATATGCTTGGCTGTTATGGCAATGAAAGAATGAAAACACCAAACCTTGACAAATTAGCAAGCGAAGGAATAAGATACGAAAATGCTTATACTTGTCAGCCTGTATGTGGCCCTGCGAGGTCTGCAATTTTTACAGGAATGTTCCCACACTCAAACGGAGCAGTTACAAACTCAGTAGCACTCGGTGACAACATTAAAACAGTAGGACAAAGACTAAAAGACAACGGTGTTCACTGTGGATATATTGGAAAGTGGCATTTGGACGGTGGAGATTATTTTGGTCTTGGACGTTGCCCAGAGGGTTGGGACGAAAAATATTGGTACGATATGAAATGCTATCTTGAAGAGTTAACAGAAAATGAGAGAGTTAAATCAAGACAATCTGATACATCTTATGAAGATGATATGAGTGAAGAATTTACTTATGCTCACAGATGTTCAAACAGAGCAATTGACTTTATTGAAGAGAACAAAGAAGATGACTTTTTCCTAACAGTTTCTTATGACGAGCCACATGGCCCAAGCCTTTGCCCAGCACCATTTAACACAATGTATGACGGCTTTAAATGGGATAGCAGTCCAAACTATGAAGACGATTTGAGAAAAAAACCATTGTTCCAACAATTATGGTCTAAAGACGATATAGATGCAACAGAAGAAAAATTAAATAAACCATCAAAAGGTTTGGCATTATTCTTAGGTTGTAACTCGTTTGTTGACTATGAAATTGGTAGAGTTATTGACGAGATTAACAAAAAAGTTCCTAATGCTTTGGTTATTTTCACATCTGACCACGGCGACATGATAGGTAATCATAAACTACAAATGAAAAACGCAATTGCTTATAAAGAAGTTGCAAATATTCCACTAATTGTCAGAGGTGGCGAAGAGGGAAAAACTGTAAGTTTTCCAGCATCTCACATTGACCTTGTTCCAACATTTATGGATTATTATGGTCTTGAACTTCCAAAAATTTTAGAGGGAAAAAGTATGCTTTCTCAAATTAAAGATACAAATGTTAAAGTTAATGATGCTGTATTTACTGAGTTTACAAGATACGAAGTTGACCATGACGGTTTTGGTGGTTTGCAAATGATGAGAGCTGCAACAAGTGAAGATTATAAATTGGTTGTAAATCTACTTGATACAGATGAATTTTATGATATGAAAAATGACCCAGCAGAGGTTAACAATCTTATCAACAATGCAGATTACAAAGAAGTTAGGAATGCACTACATGACCAATTGCTTGAAAACATGAACCAAACTCGTGACCTTTACAGAGGTTATCAATGGGCTGTTCGTCCTTGGAGAGATGACAAAACACCATCTTGGGAAAATGACGGATACACAAGACAAAGAGAAAACGAAGAGTATGAACCACGCCAACTTGATTATGACACAGGTTTGCCAATGGCTGAGGCTACAAGACTCAAAACAACAAAAGATACTAAAAACTAATTAATTGAAAAGAGAAAAATCATGCGTGGAATGAATTTGTTAATCAAGCCAGCATCATCAGCTTGTAACCTTAGATGTCAGTACTGCTTTTATAATGATTCAGCTAAAAACCGTACTGTTGAGTGCTATGGAATGATGTCCCTAGAAACACTTGAAAAGATGATAAAAAACACTCTTGAATATGCAGAAGAATTTTGTACTATTGCCTTTCAAGGTGGCGAACCTACTCTTGCAGGACTAGATTTTTATAAAAAAGTTGTAGAATTTCAAAACAAATATAATGTTAAAAACCTAAAAATAAACAATGCTATCCAAACAAACGGAACACTAATTGACGACGATTGGGCTAAGTTTTTGAAAGAAAATAATTTTCTTGTCGGCGTTTCTTTAGATGGCCCAAAAGAATGTCACGATGCATTCAGAATGGATAAGCAAAACAAAGGCAGTTTCAACGATGTTATGCGTGGAATTTCTTGTCTTGAAAAGTTCAAAGTTGACTACAATATTTTATGTGTTGTTAACTCTGTTACTGCAAAAAAAATCCAAAGTATTTATAATTTCTATAAGAAAAATAAATTTGAATATTTGCAGTTTATTCCTTGTATTCAACCATTTGGCGAAGAAGAAGAGAGAATGCCTTTTAGCCTAACTCCTAAAGACTATACAAAATTTATGTGCACTCTTTTTGATTTGTGGTACAGAGATTTAAATGATAGACAAAGAATACACATAAGAGATTTTGAAAATTATGTTGAAATGCTCCTTGGTTATCCTCCAGAGTCCTGTGGCAAAAGTGGCGTTTGCTCTATGCAATATGTTATTGAAGCGGACGGCGGTTGCTATCCTTGCGACTTCTATGTGCTTGACAAATACAAACTTGGCGACGTTAACACAGACAGTTTTGCGGAAATTGACAAAAAAAGAGTTGAGCTTAAATTTATCGCAGAGTCAAGAAAAGTTGACGATAAATGTCTAAAATGCAAATACATAAACATTTGCCGTGGCGGTTGCAAACGCTATTGTGAGCCATTTAACGCAGACGGCTCAAGAAGCCTGAACCTTTTGTGTGATGGTTACTATAACTTCTTTGAGCACTGTGGTGAAAGACTGTTGCAACTTGCAAGAAGAGTTCAGGGTAGATAAAAAATATTTTATTGATAATAATCGCAACAAAATATTTTGATTATTGTTGACAAATTGAGTTTTAAAGTATATAATTAATATATATTTTCATGTAAATTAAAATTATTATTTGAAGGAGAAAATACATTATGTCTAAAATTTCTAGTGTTTACGCTCGTGAAGTTATCGATTCAAGAGGTAATCCAACAATTGAAGTAGAAATCACAACTGAAGCAGGTGCTTTCGGCCGTGCTATGGTACCATCAGGTGCAAGTACTGGTGAAAGAGAAGCTCTTGAGTTAAGAGATGGCGACAAATCTCGTTTCCTTGGCAAAGGCGTTTTACAAGCTGTTGCTAACGTAAACGAAAAAATCGCTCCAGCTATTATGGGTATGGACGTTTTTAACCAAAACGGAATTGACAAAACAATGTTAGATTTAGATGGCACATTCACAAAATCAGTTCTAGGTGCTAATGCTATCCTTGGTGTTTCAATGGCAGCAGCTATTGCAGCTAGTGACTACTATGGTATGCCACTATTCAAATATCTTGGTGGATTTAATGGTAAAACATTACCAGTTCCAATGATGAACGTTGTTAACGGTGGTAGCCATGCTGACTCAACTGTTGACTTCCAAGAGTTCATGATTATGCCAATCGGTGCAAGCAGTGTTAAAGAAGCAATCAAAATGGGTGCTGAAACATTCCACAACCTACGTAATGTTTTAAAAGCTAAAGGCTATAACACAAACGTTGGCGACGAGGGCGGTTTTGCTCCTTCTTGTGCAGACGGTAACGAAGAGCCTCTTCAATTAATCGTTGACGCTATCAAAGCTGCTGGCTACAATCCTTCTACAGAAGGTAAACCAGGCGACATCGCTATTGCTATGGACGTTGCTGCTTCTGAGTTCCACAACCACGAAACAGGTCTATATGACCTTGCTAAATCAGGCGGCGGTTCAAAAACTACTGCTGAAATGGTTGATATGTTCGCAGAGTGGGTTGAAAAATATCCAATCATCTCTATTGAAGATGGTCTTGGCGAAAAAGACTGGGACGGCTGGAAAGTTCTTACAGACCGTATCGGCGACAAAGTTCAACTTGTTGGTGACGATTTATTCGTTACAAACCCTGCTATCCTTAAAGAGGGTATTGAAAAAGGTATCGCTAATGCTATTCTTGTTAAAGTTAACCAAATCGGTAGCTTAACAGAAACATTTGACGCTATGCAAATGGCTAAAGAAGCTGGTTATACTTGTGTTGTTTCTCACCGTTCAGGCGAAACAGAAGACACAACAATCGCTGACATCGCTGTTGGTTTCAATGCTGGTCAAATCAAAACAGGTTCAATGTCTAGAACAGACCGTATTGCTAAATACAACCAATTAATCAGAATTGAAGATATGCTTGGCGACGTTGCACAATACACAGGTCGTGAGTCTTTCTACAATATCGAGAAATAAGAATTTCTTTGTGAAATTATTTGCAGGACTATCGCTTTTTTGTGATAGCCCTGTTTTTATTTATAAATTTATAAACTGCAAAGATATTTTTTTGAAAAATTAGAGTAAAAGCACTTGAAAATAAAAAAAATATGTGTTATAATCATTTAAACACGTTGAAAAAGAAAGTAGACTAAAAAATTCACTTTTAGAGAAACAAAGTCCTAGGCTGAAAGCTTTGTTGTGAGGTTTTATGTTGAAGTTCCCTTTGGAGTGGCTGTGCAGAATTTTTTTAGTAGGTGCAGACGTTGGCTTACGTTATAAAGTGTCAAAGAGGGTCTTTTTTTAGACTAAATTTGGGTGGTACCACGAAAAATTTTTCGTCCCATTTATAGGGGCGTTTTTTTATGCCCTAAAATAATTATTACGACATAATATAGCAATTTGAATATTATTAGTCCTTAACTAAGATCCTGCCAAAAGCTCTAAAAATCCTCGCTAATACGAAAGTA
>JAWXUN010000093.1:0-6927 GCA_044426425.1 Clostridia bacterium
CCATTATGATAAAAAACTCCAACATTATACTGTGCCTCAGCATTTCCTTGTTCTGCAGATTTTTTAAACCATTTGAATGCTTCATCTAAATTTTTCGCTACTCCTCGACTATTATTGTAACAAATACCTAAATTATTCTGAGCAATATCATTACCTTGCTCCGCTGAAAGTTTAAACCATTCAAATGCTAAATTTTGACTTTTTATCACTCCACGACCTTCTCCATAACAAACGCCTAAATTACACTCACCATTAGCATTTCCTTGTTCTGCTGATTTTTTATACCAATTGAACGCTTCATATAGATTTTTCGCTACTCCTTGACTATTTTCATAACAACAACCTAAATTATTCTGTGCATCAGCATCTCCTTGTTCTGCTGATTTTTTATACCAATTGAATGCCTCGTTTAGATTTTTCGCTACTCCTTGACCATTTTCATAGCAAAACCCTAAATTATTTTGTGCACCAACGCATCCCTGTTCTGCTGAAAGTTTAAACAGCTTAAAAGCTTCATTATAATTAATAGCTTTTCCATTTCTTCCAAAATAGAAATCACAGCCTTTTTCAAATAATTCTTCTGGAGTTTCTTTATTTTGTTGTTGCTCTTTTAATTGACGTTCTCTTTCTTCATCTCTCCATTTACGTTCTCTGTCTTGACGTTCTCTTTCTTGACGTTCTCTGTCTTGACGTTCTCTTTCTTCTTCATTTTCCTTTTTCTTTTGCACAGAATAAGCAAGTCCGCCTTTTGCAACTGCTAATTCCATATTTGCATCTGTTAGTATCTTTTTGCCTTTTGCAAATTGTCGTACCATTTGTTCTACCAGTGGAATTTTGCTTGTTCCTCCAACCATTGCTACTGCTGATATATCATTTATTTTAATATTTGCTGAACCCAATAATTCGCTACAACAAGATATTGTGTTGTCTATAAGTCGTGCAATCATTAGATTATATTGATCTCGGCTAAGTTCATAGTCGAGATAATCCATTCCTAAATCAAGTCCGCCACTGTATTGACTACTTCCACTTAGACAATATTTTACTCCTACCGCTGTTTTCACTACGTTTGCTTCTATTCTATGTCTTCTTACTTCATCTTTAACATTAAATAAATTTATTCCACTTTTTTCTGCTGTTTTTACTATATCTCTTGCTATAATTTGGTCTATGTCTATTCCGCCACAACGTTCTAGTCCTCTTGGTGTTGCTAACAACTTAAACCTTTCATTTTCGTATTTCACGACACTTGCATCAAATGTTCCTCCACCAAAATCATACACCAATAGCACTTCGCCCTCTTTTACTACTCCTTTTGAGCAATAATACATTGCTGCTGAACTCGGTTCGTCTATTAATTCCGCATTAAATAGTCCTGCCATTTTGGCGGCTTTTATCAACAATTCTTTTTTACCATTGTTAAATGTTGCTGGGTGTGTTATGTACGCTGTGTCTATTTTTTCATATAATTTTTCTATTGTCTTTTTTATATGCACAAAAAACTCAGTGTATAATTCTTCTGGCAAAAAGCTTCTTCCACCTATTTGATATGGAATTTTCTCGCCCAAATTTCTCTTAAATTCGTCTTTATACCTTCTTGGGTCTTTCATTCGACTGCTCGTTGCCAGTTCACCTATTTGCATTTCTCCGTTTTCACTAACGAAAATTGCAGATGGTATTGAAAACGATAGGTTTCCTTGTCCAAGTGCTACTGGCACTACTTGTCCCGCTTCGTCTATTACACACGCACTTGTTGAGCTTGTTCCTATATCTATACTTATATTCATGTTCTACCTCTCCTATTTTGTTTATTCTTCACATAAAGCGTTTAAATGATAGTATATAATTTCGTATGAATGTGAAATTATACGGCACATATCTTTATATATTTGTTCCACAAAAAAACCATTTTGCTTATCATTCCAATAATCTGTTTTAATTTTAGCAATATCACGCATTTCAGAAATTTTACTATTTCTTTTCACTTGCAAACGGTCTTCAACTAACTTACCGTATTCTCCTGTTACCGATAAAAAGTCTTGTATTTCTTCATCAGTAAAATCAACCTCACCATTATAATATGCTTGCAAAACTTCTAGCTCTTTTCTGTTATGTTCATTTGTTTGGAAATCTTCTATTATATTTTTAATTTGATTACAAACGTTCTCGACATACATATTATCTTGGTATTTTCTTTGTATATCTGAGATATAAGCGTATAAATGATTGAAAATATATTGTGATTTTATTAAAAAAGCTCGGTTTCCGAAATGATTTTTCAAAGTTTCTTCGACCTCAATTATTCCACAATCCTTTTTTAATTCAGGTAAAATTTCATCAAACTCTGTGCTTTTCAAATGTTTTGAAATATCATATATTCCAAATGCACCTAATTTAGCTACTAAATTTTTCCGAATATTTTTGGATTTAAGGTTGATTTTTTGTGTTAATTCATCATCGTCGCATTCATTGACAAAATAAGAAATATCTTCTAGCAAATTTTCTATATCACATTTTTCTAATTTTGATAATTCTTTTAATAAATCTTTCTCATCTTCTGTTATATTATGAAATTCCTCGACAGATTTAGCTGTAACAGGCATTACATGGAACAATAATTTTTTTATCATTGGTTTTTCCATCATAGTTTCTGCTACTGGCATAGAAAGCTTTGTCGGTGTTTCGTTTTCAAAAACATTCCAAGCTCCTGTTAAATCTATCTTGGTCAAAACCCCAATAGAATTTATTGGGGTAGATTTAATATTCTGACTTGAATTATGGAATGACTCTAGTAATTCTTTATCCTCTGAACCAACACTGTGATTAAATGCATATAAAATAGCATCAGCCTTAGAAGATTCTTTCATTGTTCTATCTTCTAATTTTTTAGCTTCCTCTTTGTTTTTAATTCCTAAAAAGTTCAATGTGTTTTGTGCATCTAATTGATATGATGAATTAAGCCCTGGTGTATCAATAAATTCTATTAATTTTAATATTTCACTTGGATAATATACAATTAAATATTTCACATCATTAATTCTTGGATTTTCTTTTTCAAATGCTCTTACCGACCATTTGTTAAGATTTTTGAATTCTTCTTTAAGACTAGTTCCATCATTGAATACAATTTGTATTGATGCTGTTGGTGCATATTTAAACCAGCTAACGGTATATGTTGTTTCAAGTGTTCCTGTACAAACAACATTTTCTCCCATTATTGCATTCATTAAAGTAGACTTTCCAGCTTTCATAATTCCCACTACCGCAACTCTTAGTGGTTCGTCTAATCGCTCTTTCATTTGATTAATTTCATTTTTTATATTTAAAATTGGATTTGCATTTTCCTTTTTATCATCTGTATAACACAGTCTTTCTACGCTAAACAAAATTTCATTAATGCTATCTCTAAATGCCATAACTTCACCTTCTTGATTTAATCTTTAAAGTAAATATAGTATAACTTCTTGATTTCTAATGTGTTTTTCACCATACACATATCCTGAGCGAACTGTTTTAGCTATTGTGTCATGTAGTTCTTTGTCCTCTGTTTGTATTGTTGAAATCACACTATGTTTTTTAGGATCAAATTTCTCATTGTCTTTTATTTCCTCTACTCCAGAAATTTTAAGGATTTTTTTAATACTTTTATTAGTTCTATCAGCAGTTTGGCTTGCAATTTTCTTAAAATCTACATCATCACTAATTTCTTCACTGTCATTAATAGCGTCATAGCGAAGTTCAAGCGAGTCAGACAAGCTAATTAATTCTTCTACTGCACTATAATGAGATTTTTCTTTATCCTCGTATTTTGTTTCAAGTTCTTGATTTTTCACTTTCAGTTCATCTACAAGGTTAGCATACTGTTCCATTTGGCTCTCTAGTTCACGTATTTTGCATTTATATTCATCTTCTTTTTCTTTTAAACTTTCTATCTTTTCTTCACTAATACTATATTGCTCTAGTCGTTTGTTTTCGTATACTTCAGAAGATTTTATAATTTGTAATTGAAGTTCATTTATATATTCCTTTAAATACTTAAATGGAATTTCTTCACCTATTATTTTCATGAATTTATTATTTGTTTGGAGTCTAATATATTTAGAATCATATCCTATTTTTTCAAATAAATTTTGCAATTCATCTTGTAACGATATTAAAACTTGATAACTATTTTCTTTCATAATAACCTCTACATAAAACCGTAAGTTACAGTTTTTTGGCTTTTTTCTTCTGTCGTTTTTTCTTTAACATATTCCTTTTTAGAAGAACTAGCTTTGTCCCAAGATGAAACTTTTTCGTTGTTTACTGGAACAGCAAATTTTTCAATTATATTTTGTTTTTCTATAAAAGCTTTTTGGCAAGCTTGAATATTGTTCAACTTCTTTTGAATTTCTGCACGTTTTTGTGGTAAATCTTTTTTAGTTGTATTAATATTTTCGTTTAACTGTTTAATATTTTCAGTAACACTTTCTTTTTTAGCAATAAGTTCATTATTTAAGCTATTAATAATTTCTTTTCCTGTTTCACTTGTTAAAACTCTCAATACTTCCGAAGCTTCTTTAAGTGATTGCGTTATATGCCTATTAATTGCTTTAACAATGTTAGGAATATCACTAGGTAACTTTTTGTCCACTGCTGTGTCATATACAGCTTTGCTAGCACCTACGATTGTACCAACAACACCACCTGCTTGAGCCCCCGTCAATGCACTACCTGCGATAATTCCAGGTAATGCAACCAGTGTTGCTCCTCCTGTAAATATTGACAATGCACTAAGTGCAACAATGCCTACTGCTGCACCAATTCCCGTTGCTGCTAAACTAGTCATTCCAACTGTTCTACCTCTAGTAACAGCAGTATCCATCATTGTTCTTTTTGGAAATTTAACTTCAACTTCAGAGTTTGGAACGTAATTTGCTTTTTCAAAAAGATTTCTGCTTATACTTATATCAAGATTCAATTCCTCATATAATTCTTGTGTTTTTTGACTAACGTCTAATTCAATATTTTCTTTAATATCCATAACAGTATTACTGATAATAGTATTGATATTTTGTGTAATAGAATCATATACTTTTTTCTCTAAAAAGCTATTTCCAGCTTCTGCTGCTGATAATTCTAAATATTCAACTGCTTCGTTCCTTGCACTTTCTATATTATTTTGAATTTTTTTATATAGATTTGCTGTAAATTCATTCATACCAATTTTCCATGCATTTGTTTCTTTGGTAAAATCTTCATATTCTTTCTTTTGGTTTTCAAGCTCAGCAACAAGTTCTTTTATTTTTCCAGCATCTTCTTCTAGTAATTGAGTTTGCATAATTAAATTTTCTGTAATTTCATCAATTTCTTCTTTTACTGACATCAAAAATGGCAAAATAGTAGTCGAAGCTTTCTTTTGTGCTATAGTTGTCCAAATTAGATTTTCGTATTTTTTATATCCACTTGCTGTGTATCTGCGTTCTTCACCTGTTTCGAGATATTTTGTTTTCAATACACTTGATATTGGCACTATATTTATTTCTTCCTCTTTTAGTGGAATTGTATTTTTTATTTTTGTTTTATTATCTTCAACTATTTGTTCATAATCAGGGCTTAAATCTTTTTTTGTCAAAGCAAATAATATATTTGAACAAGAAGTATATGCTCGTGATAAAAACTTTAATTCGCTATCTGTCAAACCTTTTGAAACATCACTAACAAATAAAATTAAATCTGCATTTCCTAAAAAATTATATGTAACTTCAGCATGGGCTATATTGATAGCACCAAGCCCTGGAGTGTCAACAAAAACTACACCATCTTTTAGAAAGTCACTTTTAATTTTTGCATTTAGGGCAACAACACCTTTATAATTACCAGGGTTGTGTTGCTCTGTGACGTATAGCTCAATCTCTTCTCTTTTAATTTGTTTTGTCAAAGCCTTGAATTTCTCTGTTTCTTCATCATATTCTTCAAAATGAACAATAATTTCTTCTTTTTCGCCATAACGAAGAATTGTAACTGCATTTGTTGCAACATTTATGTTAACAGGAAAAATATCTTTTTCATTAAGAAGTGCGTTTAACATTGAAGATTTGCCTCGTTTCATCTCTCCAACTGTCACAATCATCATTTCTTTTTTTATAAGGTCTTCTTTATATTTTTCTATTTTTACTGCTGTCGAATCAAATTTTAATTGTCTTGTAAGTTTTGCACTTTTATCAATCAATTCAACTGTTTCTTTTTTTAATTGTGTATATGTCATTTTTATTCTCCTCTTACCACTTTCTCATGTTGTTTAATCTATCCATTAATGCTAATAATTCAGCTTTGTAACCTGCTTTTGTAAAACTTGTAGAAACTGGAGCAAATATTGCAACCCCTGGTATTTCTAATCTATCACTGTTCCAGCCTTGTCCCTCAATAAATTCTACTTCTGGTAATTTACCTAAAGGTATAAAAGTTGTATTTTTTTTACCAGAAAATATAACTTTTTTAGTTGTTATAATAAATGAATCTGCACTTTTAATTGTATTAGTTTTACTCTTAAATATCTTACAACCTTTATTTAAAGTTATTTCTTCTCCATTATTATCATCTATTTGATATTTTTTTCTGCATATCGAACAGACTTCTTCATTATCATTTTTCTTAACATTGCATATTTTGCATCTTGTATTTTTAGAAGGCTTAACTAATTTTTTATTTACTTCTGCCAAACATATATCTAAATTATTTTGTGCATCCGTATATCCGCCTGATATAGCTTTTCTATACCATTCTATCGCTGTGTTATAATTTTGTGATACGGAATATCCATTATGATAAAAAACTCCAACATTATACTGTGCCTCAGCATTTCCTTGTTCTGCAGATTTTTTAAACCATTTGAATGCTTCATCTAAATTTTTCGCTACTCCTCGACTATTATTGTAGCAAAACCCT
>JAWXUN010000094.1:0-6899 GCA_044426425.1 Clostridia bacterium
GAGCTTTTGTGACAAAGCCGTTTTCAACTAGTCTGAAGAGTTCTTCTTCTGGGTTTTCTCTAGCTTTTTCAAAATCACAAAACTGCAAATACTCATGCAGTGCAGTGCCTTTTTCTGCCGCATTTAGCCCTAATTCGCTTATAAAACTTGGTCTTGGCAATGTCTTTCTTTTTTGCGAATGTTTTTCTGCAATTGCCGACGCAGTGACCTTTAGTGGCAAACTTGTGAGCTCTTTATCCGCATAGACAAAATTTAGTTTTTGCTTTAATTTTTCAAGCAATTCACTGTCTACACTGCTCTCTGTTTGAGTCTGTTGCGTATCAATTTCGTGATGTTTGTATGCTGATTTAAGGTTAATTTTCCACTTTGTATAGTCATCTGTGTTAACACAAGAGTCGTCCAAAAAAGCCTCGTTTCGCAAAATCTGTCCGTCTGGGTGCTTAAGTGCACAAAGCATCAGCCACTTAGCAAAGCTGTTTGTTTTGCCAACGCAATATGGGCTCGCCTCTTTTTCGTTTGTAATCATTGGCAAAATTGATTTTAGGCTATTTTCCAAACTTTTTATTACAGAAACAAAAATCAGTTTTTCCCTTGCTCTTGTCCCAGCAACATACAAAATTCTTAACTCCTCGCTTATCTCGTCCTTTTTGTTTTTCATAACAATAGCATCACGCATAAAGTTGCTGTATTTTGCCGAGGTAATCTCGCTTTTGAGTTTTATGCCTATACCAAGTTTGGAGTTCAGGACAACTTCTGCCTTTTGAGGTGGTTTTCTTCTTGAACAACCTGCCACAAAACAAACAGGAAATTCCAAGCCTTTTGACTTGTGAATTGTCATTATTTCCACAACATTGTCCGCATCGTTTACAAGTTTTGCGGACTCGATATCCGTTTGATTTTTTTTCATTCTATCTATAAAACGCAAAAAACCAGAAATTCCAATATATCCCGAGCTCTCGTAGTCGCCCGCATATTGTCTTAACAAATTGAGGTTTGCTATCTTTGTTTCGCCGTCCTCTTGTGCCATAATCAAATCTTTGTAGTTTGTTCTTTGATACAAAATGTCCAGAAAAATGTCGGACGCTGTGCAAGCAGAAAGCATTCTTAGGTCTGCTAAATCTTGTAGAAATTTAGAGAATTTTTCTGTTTTATCTGCCACAAGTGAGGCGTAAATACTGATTTTTCTGCTTTCAATCCTTAGCAGTGCGACATCATCAGCCGAAAAGCCATAGACAGGACCAAAAAGAACAGAAAGCAGTGCGATATCTTGGTTGGGATTGTCGATAACTTGCAAAAAGGCAATTATTTGCTTGATTTCGTTGCAGTCAAAAAATCCTTGTGCAACAGAAAATTTTGATGGAATACCGTGTTCTTTTAGAATTTGTGAATATGTCAAAGCGTGAGAATTTACACTTCTTTGCAATATGCAAAAATCTTTATACATAGCTTTTCGGTAGACTCCTCGGTCGTTCACCATATAGTCTGAATTCATTATGTCTTTTATTTTGCTCGCTATATGTTTTGCCTCTGTGCTGTCGTTTGTTTCGCTTGTTTCTGGGATAAAATCTAGTTCTGTTTCGCAAAAATCGCTGTCCTCGTAACTTGCACCAAGCTTGAGCGTTTCGCCATCTTGATAGCTAACACCGCCAACTTCTTTGGACATAAGTGTTGAGAAAATAAAGTTAACTGTGTTTATAACATTATCTCTTGAGCGAAAGTTTTTGTCTAGGTCAATAGTCGCTGGGTACTCGTCTTTTTCGCTATCATAAGTCTTGTATTGCTCTTTGTATGAGATAAAAATTTCTGGCATTGCTTGGCGAAAACTATATATACATTGTTTTAAGTCGCCAACCATAAATTTGTTTGTTTCTTGTTTTGAAAGTGCTGAAAAAATCCAGTCTTGAACCTCGTTTGTATCTTGGTATTCGTCTATCATTATCTCGTTAAAATTTTGCGAAAGTGCCCTAGCTGTTGCGTTTGGCACTAATAAATTATCTTTTTTTTCAAGAAGTAGCTCAATTGTCTTGTGCTCTAAGTCGCCATAGTCCAAAAAGTTTTTTTCTGATTTTAAGTTTTTATAAATCTCGGAAAACTTTTTGGTTGCATCACAAAGTTCTCTGATAAAAGGATAAATTTCTTTTATTGTATTTTGGCAATCTTCTGCCGTTTCGCAAAAAATCTCTGCAATTTCTTTAACAAGTTTTTTGACAAAATCTCTGTTACTTGTGACAATATTTTTCATGTCTATGCTGGCAGTTTTTGAAAGTGGACTCACTCTCGAAAATTTGATATTCGCTATTTTTTCTAGCTTTTCGTCCCAAGTATACAGCTCAAAATTATCATATAAATCGCCCAAACACAACAAATCCTCGTTAAAAGCCTTTGCGTATGCCTTTGTATAATTTTCGTCTGTTGCAATTAAATCTAAATTTCTTTGAGTTAACAAAACGCAGTGTTCCAGACTTGTTTTTATCTCGCTCAAAACAACTTTTGCCCATTCTTTATTTTCGATATCGGCATTCGATATATACATTTCTGCCTTGTCATCTATCCATTTTTCTGGGTCAAGGTGAGAATTTGCGTATTTATAAAGCTCAATAATCGTGCCATACAAGTTGTAATCGCTTCTGTCTGTGCTAAAAACATTTGGCAAATTATAGTTCTCGTTTATGATGCAATCGTCCACAACTTCTTTCACTGCTTGCATCATAAAGTCTTTTTGTTGCTCTTCTGATGCAATTTTAAAATCTGGTGAGATGTTAAGTTGATAGAAATATTCTCTGCAAAGTTTTGAGCAAAAGCTGTGCACCGTACTGATATTCATGCTTGGAATTAACATCAATTGCGACTGCAAATGTTTGTTGTGGGGTTCTAAAATCGCAAGTTCTCTTAGGCTTAAATCCACACGTTCTTTCATCTCGTTTGCTGCCGCTTTTGTGAATGTTACGACCAAAACTTTGTCTGCTGGGCAAGGGTTTTCGCTGTCTATAAGTCGTTTGGTGAGTCGCTCGACAAGAACAGAAGTTTTTCCACTTCCAGCAGCGGCAGAAACCAAAATTGTGCCACGTCTTGCGTTTATCGCATCTTCTTGTGCCTTAGTCCATCTGCTCATCGCCTAAACCCTCCTCCATTTTTAAAATCGCCTTTTCTTTGTCTATTTTTGTTCCCTTGTCGTCCTGACAAGAACGAGAACACACACTGTCAAATTGGCAAAATTTGCAATAATTATGCCCATCTAAAAGAGGTACAGCTGAGATGTTTCCGCTCAAAAGTCTATCCACCATTTTTGATATAATTTTATCGGCAAATCTGAAAACCACGTCAAACTCTTTGTCTGTTAAAAGAGAATTTTCTCCGTCAAAAACTCTTACTTCTACCTTTTTTCCGTCCTCTCCTTTTTGCTGTTTCACCTTGATTTTAACAGGGATATATTTGCCGAGCATTTCGCTTTCCATCGCTTTTAAAATACTTTCGTCTTTTAAAACAAGACCGTCCATGCACATTTTTTTCTCTATTTCTGCTTTGATTTTTTCGGTGCTGTCGCTCTTTTTTGCTGGAATATTTGGCAGTGCAGAATGCAAGTACAATGCACCAGCAGGGCTATAATTCTCTTGCCTCAAAGCCGACAAATATATAAGCATTTGCAAGCTCAAGCCATTTAGGACATCTGCAAACTGAAATTCTTTTGTGCCTGTTTTGTAGTCAACTACCCTTGCGAAATTTTTGCCGTTTTTCTCCAAAACATCAACCCTGTCTGCAATGCCTTTCACATAGTATTCTCCATGCTTTGTATCTATTTTTAGCGGTGGAAAATCTCCGTCTTTAGCGAATTTTAGTTCTCTAAATTTTGGCGAAAATTCACTTTGAGAAAGCTCTTCAATTATCCTTGTGATAAGCGTTATCGCTGTTTCGCTCATGCGTTTGAACCTGTATAAATCGCTTGTTGAAAGTGCATCTTTTGAGCCTATTTTTTCTTTGATATAGTCCTGCATAAACACAGATATTTTTTCTTTAATTTCATCTTTTTGATAGTCTTTAAAATTTTCGTCTTGCAAAATTTTTTCAAACAAAAAGTGCATCAGCGAGCCGTATTCCAGCACATCAATCTCTGCAATTTTTCGCTCTTTTGCACCCAAGCCATAGCTACAAAAATACCAAAATTTGCACTGGTGAAACTTGTCTATTTGGCTTGGCGAAAGCGAGTTGTGCGAAAAGAGGTTCTTGGCTGTTTGCTCGCTTAAATTAAAGTCCGCATTTCCAGAAATTCTCTCGAGTGCTTGCAGTTTTTCGTTGTAGTCGCCTTGCTCTTTTAGAAGCTGATAAAAAGTTTTTGCCATGTCGCTTTTCTCTCTACAAATTTTTGCAAAAGAAGAAAAAAGAGTGTCGTAATTTGCAACAAAATATGATAAGTGCTTGTTTTTTTCGGCTTTAACTCCAAAAGTTTTTCCTATCCTCGTGACAAGTTCACTTGGCGAAAACTGAGTTTTTCCGTCTGAAATGTGGTAGCTTATATATATTTTTTCTCTAGCACTTAGGGCACTGATGTAAGCAAAATATCTCTCGAGAAGAATTTTTTCGCCAAAAATTTCTGGCAATTCTATTTTCATCTCACTCAAGCTATCTCTTTCGGCAGTGCTAAAAATTCCGTTGTCGCTCGGAATTTGAGGGAACTCGTCAACAATTGCACCAATCAAAAAGACTATGTCGCTCTCTCTTTTGATGTTATCGGCTGTGCCAAAAATCACGCTGTCAAAACTTTGTGGAATATTTATAATTTCGTTTTTAGAAATTATAATCTTAAGTATTTTGCCATAGTCGCTATAATTTATTTTTTGCTCGCCAATTATATTCGCAAATTGGTCAAGTATATCCATAAATTTGCCCCAAACACGCTCTTGCTCCTCTGCGTCTTGAGTTCTGCCAAACTGCTCTAATTGATTTGAAAAAGCTAACAAATGCTCGCTTGCATTATATTCTAAAAGCAAATTATACACCGCTTTTGATATAGAAATTCCTGTTGATTCTTTGCAATTTTCTTTTAGATTTATGATAGGATTAACAATTTTTTTCCTTAAATTCTCTAGTATTTCTAGCTCGTTAAAGAACTCTTTGTCTGAAAAACCAAAAGGCGATTTTGTAAATTCTTTTTTCAGTTCTGCTCCGTCAATCTTCCATAAATACAGATAATTTTCTAGGGTAGAAATCTCGTTTGTGTTAAGTCCGCAGAGTTTTGTTTTTGCGATATTCAAAATTTCGTTAGCCGAAAAACCATAGTCCAAAACAGCAAAACAAGAGAGAACTAGCCTGATTAGTGCACTGTTTTCTAGCGAGCGTGGCATAGAAACAAATGCTGGAATTTGCCATTTTTTAAATGCTGTTTCAATTAAATGAGTATATTTTTGGCTGTTTCGGCAGATAACTGTGATGTCGCTATATTTTTTTCCTGCAAAAACAAGTTCTTTGATTGTTGCAGATATATATTCTATTTCGGAATATATATCGCTTGCCTGATAGATTTTTATATCGTTTATATCTGTATATTTTTCTGTCTTTTCATCTCTAAAAAGATTATTTTCTAAACATTTCAAATCGTCTGACTTAAACCTATGTGGAGTATCCAAAACAATGGGTTTTAAGACTTTTCTATCTGCTTTTTTTGCAAGAGAAATAATTTTTTGAGCTGTTTTTTGAATTGGAGCAAAGATTGAATATTTGTTTTCTGAATATATATCTTCTATACAAAAACTGACAAAAATTTGTTTTGCATCACGAAAGGCTGAGCTCAAAATTTGTGTTTTTGGGCTATCAAAACCCTCAAATCCGTCTATTAACAGAATTTTGTTTGCAAAATATTTTTCCTCTAAAAGAATTTCGCCAACCCTTTTTTCTATGTCCGATGGCGATATAAAAGAGTTTTGCAAAATAGCATCATAAGCCTCAAAAATCAGAGCAAATTCATATATTTTTTTGCCCAAACTTTCGCTTAAATCGTTCTTTATCTCAAATAGTTCAGTCGCATTTATCCCAGCACTTTTAAACTCGTCAACCGCCTTTATCATTAGACTAATTAGCTCGGATTTTTTCTCGTCCTTATAAAGTTCCAGCTTGTCTGCACAGGCAGAAATCGCCATAGACATAATAAGATTTTTTGCACTATCGTCAATTCTTTTTTCTGAAATTCCGCCATATTTTGTAAAAACATCTTCGCACAGACTGTGAAATTGATAGACTTTCATCTTAGAAAAAATTTCTTCTCCAGCGGTATACAGCATATATTTTTCTGTTTCAAAGCTCATTTGGTCAGGAACTAAAAGCACTATTTCTTCGCCGTTTTGGCAAAGTTCTAGTGCTTTTTTTCTGATATATTCAGTTTTTCCAAACCCAGCTTTTCCAAGTATTAATTGAAGCATAAGTTCTCCTGTTTTTTTTAAAATGGTTCGTTGTCTACTAGTTCCGAAAGCTTGTTTTTGCTAAGACCGTTTATGATTGATTTTGCTTTTTGCAGTGAAACAGAAAACAAATTCTTAAAACTTTGGCTCCTCTCGTTGCCCTGGTCGTCAACCCAAATTGCGTGACCTGCGTTTGCCCAATCATATTCATCTATGTATTTAACTGGGATAAAGTTAGAAGAAATTGTTCTTTTTCTGCCAAACTCTAGGGCTAACATAAGGTTTCTTTTAATTCCAGTTTTGTCGTTCATCATTTTTCTCACGTTGTGTGCGTCCTCTGTTGCTTGAAAAATCAAAAACTCGTGCACATCACGGTTAAATAATTTTTTTATCAAAAATTTATATAGTCCAACAATCAAGTCTTGTGTTGTTTCGTCAAGCGGATAACACTCGCCAAGGTCAAGTTCAGATGCAAGCTCGCTTGTTTTTTCTCCATAAACAATAGCCTCC
>JAWXUN010000095.1:0-6862 GCA_044426425.1 Clostridia bacterium
CAAGAGAAAAAGTTAGCTTTACAAAGTCACATATTGAACAAGAACTCCAAAGAATTAATCAAAAATATAACATTGCAGTTGTGATACTTTCAACTTGCAACAGAACAGAGCTATATTTTGCCTCACAAGAATATTTAGAAGAAGAAAAATTAAAAGAAATTTATCACGATTTTATAAAGATAAAAGCAGATTTTTATATAAAAAGAGATGAAGTTTTGATTGACTATCTTTTTGAATTAGCTTGTGGAATGCACTCATTAATTTTGGGAGAAGACCAAATTATAACGCAAATTAACGATGCAATTGAGCTTAGTATAGAAAAAAAACTTGGCAATTCTGCGATAAATACTCTTTTTCGTCACAGTGTGACCTGTGCGAAAAGGGCAAAAACAGAGGTTAACATCAAATTTATTTCGCCGTCAATTGTCAGCGAGGCTATCAAAATTGCAAAAAAAGAAATTTTTGATTTAGAAAATAAAAAAGTCTTGGTAATCGGAAATGGTGAAATGGGCAGACTTTCGGCAAAGCTTTTTTTAAAAGAAAAATGTCAGGTGTATATGACGCTCCGTGCGTATAAATACAAAACTGTCGAAGTGCCAGAAAATTGTGTTGCAATTGAATACGATAAAAAGATAGAGCTTTATTCTCAGGTTGATATCATAGTCACCGCAACAAAAAGCCCACACTATACGGTGCATCACAAGGATATAATAAAAATAGAGAAAAAGCCAAAATATATCTTTGATTTAGCTTTGCCAAGAGATGTTGAACCGAGCATAAAAGAGATTGAAGAAATCAAAATTTTTAGTGTTGACGATATCGGAAAAGAAAATTCTTGTTACGACACACAGGCGATTAACGAGATAAAAGAAATTATAAAAGAGCAAAAAATAAAATTTTATAAGTGGTTTGAATATTATAAAAATGTGAGGTAATTGTAATGATATATATTGTTGGCTTAGGCCCAGGAGAGAAATCTCAAATGACACAAAAGGCACTAGATGCAATAGAAAAATCTGATGTAGTCGCTGGCTACACTGTTTATATAGAATTGATAAAGGACTTAATCACTGGAAAAGAAGTTCTTTCTACTGCTATGATGAAAGAGGTAGAAAGATGCAAACTTGCTGTTATCGAGGCTGGCAAGGGCAAAACTGTTTCAATGGTTTCTAGTGGCGATGCAGGAATATATGGCATGGCTTCGCTTATGATAGAAATTGCAAATGAATTAAATATTGATACAGAAATAGAGGTTGTTGCAGGCATCACTGCGGCATCTAGTGCTGCGGCTGTTTTGGGTGCACCGCTCACACACGATTTTGCCGTTATTTCTCTTAGCAACCTACTAACTCCATGGGAGAAGATTGAAAAAAGACTAGACTTAGCTTCACAGGCTGAGTTTATTATTGTTTTATATAATCCGTCTAGCAAAAAGAGAAAAGATTTTCTCAAAAATGCTTGTGACATAATAATGAAAAATATTTCTGGCGACACAATGTGTGGATATGTCAAAAATATTGGCAGAGATGAAGAGCAAGGCAAAATTCTTAAATTATCAGAACTACGTGAAGAAACAGTTGATATGTTCACAACTGTTGTTATCGGAAACAGCACAACAAAACTAATCAAAGGCAAACTTGTCACACCAAGAGGATACAGAATTGACGGCTGATAATAAGAACAAAGTTTTTCCGATTTTTATAAATTTGCAAAATAAAAATATCCTCGTAGTAGGTTTTGGAAATGTTGCAAAAAGAAGAATTAGGACTTTGTTAAAATTTGATTGCAATATAAAAGTTGTAGCACCAGAAGAAATAGAAGAAGAATTTTTAGGAAAAATAGAATATATAAAAGGCGAGTTTAAAGAAAAATATTTAGACGATTGCTTTATGGTTTTAGGGGCAACAAACGACAGAAATATCAATCAACAAATATACGAAAAATGTAAAGAGAAAAGAATTTTTGTAAATATTTGTGACAAAAAAGATGACTGCGATTTTTTCTTTCCAGCAATTTTTGAAGACGAAGAAATTATCGGAGCTTTGGTATCAAAACATGGGGATAGGCATAGTTTAGTAAAAGAAACTGCAAAAAAAATAAGAGGTGTTCTATGAAAATTAGACTTGGAACAAGGGATAGCAAATTGGCAATGATACAAACAGAAATGCTTGTGGATTGTATCAAAAAATATGATAGTAGCATAGAAATAGAGATTGTCGCCATGAAGACAACAGGCGACAAAATTTTGGATAAAACGCTAGACAAAATCGGTGGCAAGGGTCTATTTGTTAAAGAGCTAGACGATGCACTTTTAGAAAACAAGGTGGACATAACAGTGCACAGCTACAAAGATATGCCAATGGAGATAAATCCAAATTTGCCAATTATCGCACTTTCAGAAAGAGAAGACCCAAGAGATGTGCTTATTAAAAGAGATATTGATGAGCTAAAAATCATAGGTTCAGCAAGCCAAAGACGTGCAATACAACTAAAAAAACTAGGCTTTGAACAGATTATTCCAATAAGAGGAAACCTAGTTACAAGGCTAAAAAAACTAGATGATGGTGGATACGATGCGATAGTTTTAGCAGCGGCAGGGGTTAAAAGAAGTGGCGAAGAAGACAGAATAGAAAGATATTTTTCGGTAGAAGAAATTATCCCAGCCGCCTGTCAAGGAGTTATTGCGGTTCAAGGTAGACTAGGCGAAAACTTTGATTTTTTAAAATGTTTTCACTCAAAAAATTCAGAAATTATAACAAAAGCAGAGCGTGGATTTGTTACAAAACTAAACGGTGGATGTAGTTCGCCAATCGCTGCCCATGCTGTTTTGGAAAAGGATATAGTCAAATTAACAGGAATGTATGTAGATGAAAACGAAAATATATACATAGAAAAAGCTGAAGGAAAAAAAGAAAATGCCGAAAAAATCGGAATTGCTTTAGCGGAAAAAGTATTAAAAAAAGCAAACAAAAAAGGTTTTGTCGCATTAATCGGAGCAGGTCCTGGCGAGCTTTCTCTCTTAACTTTAAGAGCGAAGGAACTTTTGGAAAAAGCAGAAGTTGTGCTTTTTGACAGACTTGTTTCTGATGATATTTTGGCATTAATTCCAGAAAATGCAAAGAAAATAAATGTTGGAAAAGAAAATAATCACCACGCTGTACCACAAGATAAAATAAACGAAATTTTGTTAGAAGAAGCACTTAAAAACCAAATAGTTATAAGGCTAAAAGGTGGCGACCCATTTGTCTTTGGCAGAGGTGGCGAAGAGCTGGATTTATTAGCAAAAAATAATGTGAAGTTTGAGATTGTCCCAGGAATAACTTCGGCAATTGCTGCTCCGTCTTTTGCAGGAATACCTGTAACACACAGAGATTTTTGCAGTAGTTTGCATATCTTAACAGGACATCAAAAAAAGAACGAAAGCCTAAAAATTGACTTTGAGAGCCTTGTAAAAACAAAGGGAACTTTGATATTTTTAATGGGTGTATCTTCTTTAAAAGAAATTAGCAGAGGGCTGATTAATGCGGGAATTGACAAAAATATGCCAGCGGCACTTGTCGAAAATGGCACAAGGTCATACCAAAGAAAACTTGTTTCTACTATCGAAAATTTATACGAAAAAGCGGTGGAAGAAAAATTTAAATCTCCGTCTATTATCATAGTTGGCAAGGTTTGTAGCCTTTCAAACGAATATGATTGGTTCTCTAAAAGAGCCTTGTATGGCAAAAATGTGGTGATTACAAGTTCAAAAACTTCTAATGGAAAACTAAAAAAAGGCTTGTCAGAACTCTCTGCAAACATCTATTCTTGCCCAAGTATCGACATAGAAAAAACAGACGTGAATTTAGAAAAAATCATTGAAAAAATTGCTGACTACACATGGTTGGTTTTTACAAGTAAAAACGGTGTAGAAATTTTCTTTAACAAATTATTTAGCTTAGGCATGGACACAAGAGCACTAGGAAATCTAAAAATCGCAGCAATAGGCCCATCAACTTCGGCAGAACTGCTAAAATTTGGCATAAATCCAGACCTTGTCCCAAACAAGTTTCACGGAACAAGTCTTGCAAATTCTTTGATTGATTTAGCAAATGAACAAGACAAAATCTTGTTTTTAAGAGCAGAAAAAGGTAATGCAGAACTTGTAGAAAAAATACAAAATGCAAATATAAAATTTGATGATTATAAAATCTATAAAACAAAAAACGTAGAAATAGACACAAAAAAACTCGAAGAATTAAAAGATAAAGAAGTTACTGTGTGTTTCACAAGTGCCTCAACAGTTGAGTCTTTTATGAAAAAAAATATTGAACTTAACAAAATGACAGCACTGTGCATTGGTGAGCAAACAGCACAGATGGCAGAAAAATATGGCATTAAATATTTTGTGTCAGAAAAAGCAACAATAGAAAGCATGGTAGAGAAAATTTTGGAGGTAGCAAAATGATTATTAGACCAAGAAGATTAAGAAACGACAAAGTTCTAAGAGATATGGTTAGAGAAACAAGACTCTCCGCAAAATCACTCATTCTTCCTATCTTTATGAAAGAGGGAGAGGGTGTCTACGAAGAAATTTCTTCGCTAGAAGGGCATTTTTATTATAGCTGCGACACAGTGCACAAAATCATAGACAAAGCACTGGAGCATTCAGTAAAATCTTTCATTTTGTTTGGCGTTCCAAATCACAAAGACGCTTGTGGTAGCGAAGCTTATGGCGAAAATTCTGTTGTTCAAAATGCTATCAGAGCAATCAAAAAAGATTATCCAGACGTTCAAGTTATAACAGATGTTTGTATGTGCGAATATACTTCTCATGGTCACTGCGGAATTATTGCTGGTGATACAGTTGACAACGACGCAACTCTTGAGTATCTAGCAAAAATTGCCGTATCACATGCAAAGGCTGGGGCAGACATGGTAGCTCCGTCTGACATGATGGACGGAAGAGTTGGTGCAATCAGAAAAGCCCTAGACGAAAATGGATTTAAACATATCCCAGTTATGGCTTATTCAGCAAAATATTCCTCAGCTTTTTATGGCCCATTCAGAGATGTTGCACAATCTGCACCAAGTTTTGGCGACAGAAAATCTTATCAAATGGACTACCACAACTCAAAAGAGGCTATGAAAGAAACACATCTTGATATAGAAGAGGGTGCCGACATAGTTATGGTTAAACCAGCACTTTCGTATTTGGATATAATCAAAGCAATTGCAGACGATGTCGATTACCCAGTTTGTGCATATAGCGTGAGTGGCGAATATGCAATGATAAAAGCCTCGGCAAAAGCAGGACTAATTGACGAATACGCAGTTATGTGCGAAACAACAGTTAGCATTTTCAGAGCTGGAGCAGATATTTTAATCACATACTATGCACTAGAAATTGCAGATGCTATACAAAAAGGAGATATCGGCTGATGAGTGTTTTATTTGACAGAGCAAAAAAAGTTATGCCAGGTGGCGTTAATAGTCCAGTTCGTGCGTTTCAGTCGGTTGGACTAGAGCCAGTGTTTATTGACAGTGCAAATGCAAGCAAAATTTATGATATAGACGGAAACGAATACATAGATTATATATGCTCGTGGGGGCCAATGATTTTGGGACATAACAACCCTAAAATTTTAGAGAGTGTTGAAAAGGCTATCAAAAAAGGTTTGAGCTTTGGAGCAACAACAAAGGCAGAGTTAGACATGGCAGAGATTATGGTTGACATAGTCCCAAATATAGATATGATAAGAATGGTTAACAGCGGAACAGAGGCTGTTATGAGTGCTATTCGACTAGCAAGAGGGTATACAGGCAAAAGCAAGATTGTAAAATTCGAGGGTTGCTATCACGGACATAGCGACACAATGCTAGTTAGTGCTGGTTCTGGTGCTTTAACATTCTCAAACCCAGACAGCAAGGGTGTAACAGCAGAGCAAGCAAAAGACACATTATTAGCAAAATTTAATGATATAGATAGTGTTAAAAAAATATTCGATGCAAACAAAGGCGAGATTGCTGGACTAATCGTTGAGCCAGTTGCTGCTAATATGGGTCTTGTGTTACAAGAAAATAATTTCTTAAAAGATTTGAGAAAACTATGTGACGAGAACAATGCATTGCTGATTTTTGATGAAGTTATCACAGGTTTTAGACTAGCTCTTGGTGGTGCTCAAGAATACTACGGAATTAAAGCGGATATAGTTACATTCGGAAAAATTATCGGCGGTGGAATGCCTGTTGGAGCTTATGGAGCAAAAAGAGAAATTATGGAGCAAATTGCACCACTCGGCCCTGTGTACCAAGCCGGAACACTCTCCGGAAATCCAGTTGCAATGGCAGCGGGCATAGCACAACTAAAAATTTTAAAAGAACAAAATATCTATCCAATTTTAGAAGAAAAAGCAAAATATCTAAAAGATGGATTTGAAAAAATTATCGAAAAATATAATGCAGAGTTAACAGTTAACCAAGTTTCTTCACTTGTCGGAGTGTTCTTTACAAAAGAAAAAGTAAATTCATTTGAAAAAGCAAAGACAAGCGATGTAAAGCTATACGCAAAATATTTCGAGAAAATGCTCTCAAAAGGAATATACCTAGCCCCAGCACAATTCGAGGCAATGTTCATAAGTTATTCACACACAAAAGAGGATTTAGACAAAACAATTTCAGCATTTGAAGAAACAATCAAATCAATTTATAATTCATAGCAGATTAAATATTGTAGAGAACGGTGCCCTCATAGTCGGTAACTTAAGTAATAAGTAAAAGTGAAAAGTTAAGATTTAATTCATAATTCACAATGCACAATTCACAATTGTGGCGGAAATCTTGCGATTTCTTAATTATATATTGTTAAACCCACGGTTGGAGC
>JAWXUN010000096.1:0-6860 GCA_044426425.1 Clostridia bacterium
GCAACAACAACAACAAAATCTTCATCATATAGTATTACAGGTAGTTCGTCTGAAACACTTACAGCAGTAGATGTAGATTTAGGATACTATGTAGTTTTCGATTCACTTGCAATTGACGGAGAAGTTTCAGAAACAGATGCAGTTACAAATGGTTCTTTGGTAACAATCCCTGGCAGAGCAACAGATGGTTCGTTAACTGATGATGTTACAATTTCTCTAAAAGGTAATATGCCAGAAATAGAAAAAGAAATTTGGCACAACGACTTAACAAACGTATCTGGCGACAATTCTCCAACCCTTGGCACAACAGGCAGTTGGGACGAAGTTGCAGACTATCAAATTGGCGACACAGTAGAGTTCCGTTTGACAGTTACAATTCCATCAGACCTAAAAGCTTATGATGATTATGATTACACAATTATAGATACACTTTCTGATGGTCTTGAGTTTAATAATGATATCAAAATTTATGTAGATTCAGAATTAATAACACAAGTTGATGGTCAATTGCACAAAACTACTTATGGTGACTTAACAGATGAGTCAAGCGAGAATGATTATACATTTAAAATGGATTTCGATATGATTAATATAAAAGAGGGTTATCCATCACAAAAAGTTTTTTATGTATATTACACAGCAACTGTTCTAGAAGATACTAATATCTATACAGATTACGAGCAAAATAATGCAGTTCTAGAATTTAGCAACAACCCTTACGATAGTACTAGTTATGGTAAATCAGAAGACGATGTATATGGCTATACATTTGAGATTGACATTACTAAAACAAAAGGTGACGGCGTTACAGCACTTGCAGATGCAACATTTGCCCTATACGAAACAACAACTGTTGATAATATTTTAACATACCACCAAATTTATCTAGCTAAAAGCACAGATAACGATTTAGAAGTTGACACATTCTATCCATCAACAGGTTCGGCATCAGACACAGAGGGCAACTATGCAGGTGTTATCACAACAGGCGATACTGGTAAATTTGCAATTACTGGTCTTGACGATGCAACAGAATATGTTCTTGTAGAGCTTGACGCTCCAGAGGGATTTAACATAGCTGACCCAGTTATGATAAATATCAAAGCAACATACGCAGACAACGATAAAGGTATCCCAACACCAAGCCTAACAGTGAGTGGCTCAACAGATAGTTTAGACATAACTATTATCAACACATCAGCAAATCTACTTCCAGAAACAGGTGGTATCGGTACAACAGTTTTCACAATTACAGGTATCGTTATCATGCTAGGTGCATTAGCAATTTTATTCTTAATAAAAACAAAGAAAACATCTAAATAATTTTACAACGCAAATTTAATATCGTAGGGAAGGGGCTTGCTCCTTCCGAGGGTTTAACGATATGTTCCCATAAATAAAAATTTGATTTTTCACACATACTATCAAAAAAGAAAGCGAGAGTTCTATGAAAAAGAAAATATTTACCATAATATTAATATTACTCTTTTTGCTAGGACTCGTCGTTCTTCTTTATCCAAGTATCAGCAATTTTTATAACGAACAAGTAAACTCTTATGTTGTTTCTAATTATAGCGATATTGTCGAAAATGCAAACGCAGAAGAATATGAACAGATTATGCAAGAGGCAAAAGATTATAATGAAGAACTGCACAGCACAAGCAAAAATTTTATCTCTGGCGACCCACAAGACAGCGAATACATCAATACTCTTGATGTGTATAACGGCATGATGGGATATATAGAAATTGAAAAATTGGGCATAAAACTTTCGATATATCACGGCACTGGCGAAGATGTTTTGCAAAGCAAAATTGGGCATTTAGAGGGCTCATCTCTTCCAACAGGAGAAGTTGGAAATAACACGGTTTTAACTGGGCACACGGGTTTGCCGTCTGCCGAACTTTTTACGGATTTAGACCAAATGGAAATTGGCGATACATTTAATATTTGTATTTTAGACGAAGTTTTTACCTATCAAGTATTTAACATTGTTGTGGTAGAACCATACCAAGTTGACGAGCTAGAGCCAATAGACGGAAAAGATATTGTCACACTGGTAACTTGCACTCCTTATGGAGTTAATTCTCACAGACTGCTAGTTCAGGGTGAACAAATAGAGCTGATAGAAGAAGAGATTGTTGTAGAAACGAACAGCAACATAGATGATTTTGACATTGTCAAATTCGCTCCGATTGTGGTTGTTCCAATAATTATTATACTCATAATTTTGATAATAATATCTCATAAAAGAGATAAGAAACATAGATATAAAAAATAAGGGAGGACTAAGTATGAAAAATTTAATAAAAATCATGACTTCCTTGGCAATAAGTTTTTGCTTGATTGCAACAATCTCCGTTGTTGCTTTTGCAGAAGATGTGGCAGAAAGAGAACTTGATATAAATACAAAAGGTTCGATTATAATTGACTATTGTTACAACGATACTCCGCTTAATGATATAGAGTTCAGAGTTTATCAAATAACAAGTTTGGACGAAGACGCTAATCACGTATTAAACTCAAAGTATTCAGAGGTAGAATTAGACTACGATTTGATGTATGAAAGCGAGTATTGGCTGGCTTTTAGAGATAATCTTCAGAACTATATTAACTACGAAATGATAGAGCCAGAGTTTGTTTTTTATACCGACAATGCTGGTGCGTATCATCTGGAGGACTTAGAGCTTGGCGTATATTATATAGAGGCAGAAACAAGTGTTGAAAACGAACTCACAATTTTTTCAGAGCCAATTTTAATTACGGTTGGAAGTTATGAAGAAAGCAACGAGCTTTGGGTGTATCACTACACAGTTCAACCAAAAGTTGCAGTTTTGGACGACGAAACGTATAATATAACAGTAGAAAAAATTTGGGAAAACACAAATTCAGAACTATTAATTCCAGAAGAAATAACAGTAGAACTAAACCGCAACGGCGAGCTATTTGACGTAGTTGTTTTAAACGAAGAAAACAAGTGGTCTTACACATGGTTTGACGTTGACCCGTGTGACTGCTGGGCGATAAAAGAACTTGACAAATTAGATGATTTTGTTGTAAACTACGAGAAAGATATTCTTAGTTTCACAATAACAAATACGTATATCGGAGAAGAAGACGAAGAACTGCCACAAACAGGCACATTTGCATACCTCGTTCCGCTGATGTCTAGCCTTGGATTGGTGCTAGTTTTGCTTGGCGTGTTGTTAAAATACAAATTTAGGTACAAAGAAAATGATTAAAAAATTTCTGAGTAAAGCCTTTATCCTCTCGGGCATAACTCTGATATTGATTTCTTTTTGTTTGTTTGTGCAAAACCTACAAACAGAAGAAAACTTGAAAATTTCAACCAGTAATATATTGGTTGAAATTTTTGAGCAATTAGAGGAGATTAAAATTGAAAAAAATGACGAAAATTTAGTCGAAGATTATTCTGATACAGAATATACAAAAGAAGTTTTGGTGGATAACAGTTTGTATTGTTTTGTTTTGAACATTCCGAGCCTAGGTTTGCAGTTGCCTGTTCAAAGTAATTGGTCTTATGAAAATCTGAATGTATCACCATGTGTGTACAAGTCCGAGCCACTGTCTATTGCAGCACATAACTACGACACGCATTTTGGCAAACTGACAAGTTTAAATATTGGCGACAGTGTAAGCATAGAATATTTTTCTGGAGAAATTGACGAGTACAAAGTTGTTTCTATCACAAAAATTTATGAAACAGATGTAGAAGAGCTAGAAAATTCTGATTACGACTTAAGCCTTTTTACCTGTAATTATTCAAATAACAGCGAACGGATTTTAGTTAGATTAAATAAAATTTTTTGATGAATAGAGGTTGATAAATTTTGATAAATTTAAATAATCAGCGTTTTCCTTATGCTTGGTTTTATATTTTGGGTCTTTCATTGTTTATTGGCATAATTGTTTGGGGCGGAATGTCGCCTGTTGTTACTTCTGCAACTGACAAAGCCGAATACACAAAGTTTCACGAAAATTGGACACAGATTATAGATGGAGAGTCGTTTGAACTAGACGATATCAAAAATTTTTATCCTGTTGAACAAGGCGAAAAATTGCTTTTTACCACCACTTTGCCAAAGATAGACGATGACGATGTGCTGCTTTTTTATACAGATAACCAAGAGGTTGTTGCCAGTGTAGATAACGAAATTATACAGAGTTTTACGATGAACGAGGGATACGAAATCCTCAAAACCCCTGGCAGTGCGTGGAACCAGATTGACCTTGACTGCACGATGAGCGGAAAGACAATTGAGATAAGTTTTTATAGCCCCGTAGAAACTTATAACAACCAACTCAACAATATTTACATAACTGATAGCACAGATGTTGATAGCTTAAGATTTGAGTATATATGGCTTAGGGCAATATCAGCATTTCTTGTTTTTATCTTAACGATAATATTTTTTGCAACTTCACTAATATGGAAAAATTTTACCAGAAAGAGATTTATGTTTGCGGTTGGGCAGTTCTATCTGATCACACTTGTGGTTTTGCTCGCAAATGTAGGATTTTTTGAAATATTTTTCGGAAAACCTATAATTTCTTATCTTTTAGGTCAACTGTTCAGAAGAGTTCTTCCTGTTGCTATATGGAGGCTTGCGGTTAACAGCACAATCAGATTTAGGCATCCAAAACTTTTGAGTTTTTTAAGGATTTTGGTTGCATTAGACTTGGTAGTTGCCTTGATTTTGCAATTTGTGTTCCAAATATCTTTTCTCGAATCAATGTGGATACACAACCTTGTGCAACTGATGATTATTGTTTCGTTTACAATTATGATTGTCCCAAAAATGATAAATTACAAAAATACTCCAAAAGAAGAACATTTCTCTTTCCCTTTGCTATTGATTTTTGCTGGTGGAATTGGCGATATGATAATAGCTAATTCTAGTACAGGTCTGCAAGTTTATGGTGGATTGCCTTCTCTTATTGCAACAATTTTGTATGTTGGAATAGTGTATTTTATGTTAATAAAAGAAGATGCAAGACTGGAAAGTGAAAAAAGAGAACTAGAAAAATCTAATAGAAAACTAGAAAATACCGCTTTGTTCAAACAGATTAACATACATTTTGTTTTTAACACGCTCAACACAATCAGTGCATATTGCAAAGCAGACCCAAAAGAGGCTAACAGGGCGATTATCGCTTTTTCCTCGTATCTTCGCAGTTATATAGATTTGGTTGTAGAACAAGATAATGTGCATATTCTTGATGAAATAGAATTGATAGAAAATTATCTTACGATAGAATCAATACGTTTTGAGGACATTGTATCTTTTGAGTTAGATATCGAATTTGATGATTTTTATTTGCCTCCATTCACCTTGCAAACCATAGTAGAAAATTCTGTTAAACATGGTTTGAGAAAAAAGAGGAAAAAGGGAAAAGTTACAATTTCTACAAAAGAAGTAGGCGACTTTGCTCAGCTCACAATAGAGGACACAGGAATTGGCTTTGACACAAAAGCAGATTTTAGCGAAAAATCTGTCGGCATAAAAAACACCAAAAGACGAATTGAAATGATGACAAATGGAACAATGAATATAGATAGCCAAATAGGAAAAGGTACAATTGTTACAATTTTAATACCAAAAAATGGTGACGGAAATATTTTTGAATAAAAAAAGGTGAAATCTGATTTTTGCAGATTTCACCTTTTTTATCATGGTTTTTCTATTATAATTTTTCCGTCCTTAACTTCTATCTTAACTTTGTTTCCGTCAAGCTCAATTGATTGTAGCATCTCTTGAGGAAGTTGAACTCGTCCTGCTCGGTCTAAAATTGCAAATTCTTCTTGAACACTTACTGTTTCTTCTGTATCAAAATTTGTTACTTGGCTCAAATCAACTTTTTTTGCAATAAATTCACTGCTTGTTTTTCCGTCACGGATAGAAACAACTCTTTCAACCTGTTTAGAAAGACTTCTGTCATGCGTTACGATAACAATAGTTAGCCCAAGATTTTCGTTGAGTTTTCTAAAAGTTTCAAGAATATAGTTGCTTGTTTTCAGGTCAACCGAACCAGTTGGTTCGTCAGCAAGCAAAATTTTTGGATTGTTGGCAAGTGCCAAGGCAATGGCAATTCTCTGCTGTTCACCACCAGAAAGTTGGTTGAGGTAGTGGTCTTTTCTGTGCGACATTCCCACCAAATCGAGCAGTTCTAGGGCACGTTCTTTTTTCTCTTTGATATTGCCAAAATACATTGGCATCTGAATATTTTGGATTGCGGTGAGATATGGTATTAGGTTTCTGGCATTGTTTTGCCAAACAAAGCCAACTGTCGAGCGTTTGTATTCAACAAGTTCGTTGTTGTTAAGCTTGAACAAATCCTTGCCGTCTACAAAAAGTTTGCCAGCCGAGGGTTTGTCTAGTCCGCCTATCATGTTCAAAAAAGTAGATTTTCCCGAGCCACTGTTTCCGATAATTGCCATTAACTCGCCAGACTCCACACTTAGCTCTAGTCCCTGTAATGCCAAAACCTCTATATCGGTCGTTTTGTAGATTTTTACAAGGTTTTCACACTGAATTATCGGTGATTTTTTTTCGATATTATCCATTTACAATTTCACCATCCTCTAGCTGAAAAACTTTGTCGCCAATTGACATCAGTTCGGTGTCATGTGTTGTCATCACAACCGTAATTCCATTGTTCTCACATAAATCTTTGAATATTTTCATAATTTGCAAACCAGTTTTTGTGTCTAGTTCTGCCGTTGGTTCGTCTGCAAAAATAACTTTTGGCTTGTGGGCAATTGCCCTTGCGATTGCAACACGTTGTTGCTCACCGCCAGACATCTCTTGTGGCATATGGTTCGCTCTGCCAGAAAGCCC